>DASQMT010000081.1:0-2969 GCA_035645355.1 Solirubrobacteraceae bacterium
ACCTGGCCTGGAGCGCCGACCAGGCGCACGAGTTCGGCGGCCAGGTGCTCGAGCTCTGTACCGAGCTGCTCGAGCGGCTGCCCGAGCTGCCCGTGAACCGCGAGTTCGAGCCCGCCGAGGTCGCATCCGCGCTCGCCCTCCCGGTGCCCGAGGAGCCGATGCCCGTCGCCGACCTCGTCGCGCATCTGCGCGAGCTGACCTTCGAGCAGTCGCTGCTGCTCGGGCATCCGGGGTTCTTCGCCTACATCTGTGGCGCCGGCACCGTCCCGGGCGCGGCGGCCGAGCTGCTCGCGGCCGGGCTCAACCCGTGCCTGGGCGGCTACCGGCTCGGTGCCGGCGCCGCCGAGATCGAGCTGCACCTGACGCGCTGGCTCGCCGGGCGCTTCGGGCTGCCGGAGGGCGCCGGCGGGATGATCATGACCGGCGGCGCGATGGCCAACTTCGTCGGGCTGAAGTGCGCCCGTGATGTCGGGCTCGGTCACGACGTGCGCGAGCGCGGCGTGCGCGAGCACGGCCCGGTCGCGCTCTACGCGTCCGAGGAGGCGCATGTCGTGATCCGCCGTGCGGCGGACATGCTCGGCCTCGGTGCGGATGCCGTGCGCGCGATCGCGATCGACCCGCAGCAGCGGATGCTGCCTGGCGCACTCGAGGCGGCGATCCGCGGCGACCTGGACGCCGGCGTCCGGCCGCTCGCGGTCTGCGCCACCGCCGGCACGACGACGACAGGCTCGATCGACCCGCTGCCCGCGATCGCCGCGATCGCCGCGGAGCACCGCCTGTGGCTGCACGTCGACGCCGCCTACGGCGGCGCGGTCGTGCTGTCGGACGAGCTGCGCGGGCTGCTCGACGGCGTCGAACATGCCGACTCGCTGGCGATCGACCCGCACAAGTGGCTCTACACGTCCCAGTCGGCCGGTTGCGTGCTGGTCCGCGACTTCGGCCTGCTGTCGCGCTCTTTCCACTCCGACGCGAGCTACATCTGGCTCGACGAGGCCGCCCGCCAGGGCGTCGACTTCGCGATGCACGGGCCGCAGTTCTCGCGCGGGTTCGCGGCGCTCAAGGTCTGGATCTCGCTGCTCGCGCACGGGCGCGCGGCCTACGGCCGCAGGATCGCCCACGACGTCGCCCTGGCCCGCTATCTCGGCGCGCTCGTCGAGCAGCATCCCGATTTCGAGCTGATGTGCGAGCCGCGGCTCTCGATCTGCTGCTTCCGCTACAGCCCCGCCGGCCGGGAGCGGAGCGAGGAGCAGCTCGACCGCCTCAACGAGCGGCTGATGACGGCGATCATGGCCGACGGGCGGGTGTATTGCTCCAACGCTGTCATCGACGGCCGCTTCGGGCTGCGCGCGTGCATCGTGAACTTCCGCACCGAGGCCGAGGACGTCGAGCGGCTGCTCGCGGTCGCGACCGAGCTGGGCGAGCTCGAGCAGCAGCGCGACGCGGCGGAGTAGCCGGAGAACTCCTACCTCGTTGGTAGGCTTTAACCGGATGATCTTCACCACGAAGGCTGAGTACGGCGTCCGGCTGCTCGTGCAGCTGGGCCTGCACGGCGGCCGCCGGCCCGTCTCGCTCAAGGCAATCGCGGAGGAGGAGTCGCTGCCGCTCGCCTACCTGGAGCGGATCGCGGCGCTCCTCAAGAAGTCCGGCATCATCGAGGCCACGCGCGGCGCGCATGGCGGATACCGGCTGGTGCGCTCGCCGTCCGAGGTCACGATGGACCAGGTCGTGCTCGCCCTCGAAGGGCACATCGCGCCGATGGACTGCTTCTTCGACGACCGCGAGGGGCGCGTGCTCTGCTCCCATCACGGCGAGGCGGAGCTGTGCGCCACCAAGCTGCTGTGGACGCGCGTGCAGCTCGGCGTGATCGGCTCGCTGCAGCGCACCACGCTCGCCGAGCTCGTCGACTTCGCCGCCGGCAAGACCCACCTACCCACTGACATCACTGGAGACCATGGCCGATCTCGAGATCAAGAACCTGCACGTCTCGGCGGGTGACAAGCCGATCCTCAAGGGCGTGGACCTGCATGTCCGCTCCGGCGAGTTCCACGCCCTCATGGGCCCCAACGGTTCCGGCAAGTCCACGCTCGCCAACGCGCTCATGGGCCACCCGAACTTCGAGGTCACGGCCGGACAGGTGCTGTTCGACGGGGAGGACATCACCGCCGCCGAGCCGGACGAGCGCTCGCGCGCCGGCCTGTTCATGGCGTTCCAGTACCCCGTCGCGATTCCGGGCGTGACCGTGACCAAGTACCTGCGAATGGTGATGAACGCGCACCGCGAGGCCAACGGCGAGGAGCCGATCTCGCTCAAGGACTTCCGCAAGACCGTCGAGGCCGCAATGGCGCTGACGAAGGTGCCGAAGGAGTTCTCGTCGCGCTATCTCAACGAGGGCTTCTCCGGGGGCGAGAAGAAGCGCATGGAGATCCTCCAGCTGGCCCTGCTCGCGCCGAAGCTGGCGGTGCTCGACGAGACCGACTCGGGGCTCGACATCGACGCGCTCAACACGGTCGCGGCCGGCGTCAACGCGGTCTCGCAGGAGACCGGCATGGGCACGCTGATCATCACCCACTACCAGCGCATCCTGCACATCGTGAAGCCAGACTTCGTGCACATCATGTTCGAGGGACGGATCGTCAAGGAGGGCGGCCCGGAGCTGGTCACCACGCTCGAGGAGCGTGGCTACGGCTGGATCCGCGAGGAGGTCGCGGCCGCGGCATGAGCCTGCTGGCGCCCACGTCGGCCGACTTCCCGGTCCTGCCCCACACGGGCGTCGCCTACCTCGACTCGGGGGCGACGTCGCAGACGCCGATCCCGGTGATCGAGGCGATGGACGCCTACTACCGGGAGTACCGGGCCAGCGTCCACCGCGGCGTCTATCCGATCGCGGCGCTGGCGACGGAGGCGTACGAGGGTGCGCGCGCGAAGGTCGCCGCGTTCGCCGGCTCCGCGCCGGGCGAGACGGTCTTCAC
>DASQMT010000082.1:0-6459 GCA_035645355.1 Solirubrobacteraceae bacterium
GCCTGCAGCGCGCTTCCCCTGGACCTCGACGCGCCGCTCGCACCGGGCGCGCGCGGCAGCGTCTCGTTCGACGTCGACATCAGCGCCCCGCGCCGCCCGGGCCGCTTCGGCCGGCGCGGCCAGACGGCGCTGTTCTCTAACGCGATCCCCGTGCTCGCGCATCTGGAAGCCGGCAGCTTCCGCCTCGATCGCCACTACGAGGGCGGCGAGGCCTGGACCTACCCCGCCGCGGACTGGACGGTCAAGCTCGGGGCGCCCGCCGGCGTCTCGGTCGCGGCCCCGGGCGTCGTCGGGCCGGACGGCAGCCGCCGGCTCGAGCGCGGGCGCGACTACTCGTTCGCGGCCGGCCGGCTGCGCTCCGTGCGGAGCGTGGTCGACGGTGTCGCCGTGACCGTCTGGGGCGCCGCGACGCGCCGTCGCGGGCTCGGCGACGTGCTGCGGATGGTGCGGCGCAGGCTACCGCGGCTGGCGGCGCTGTTCGGTCCCCACGGGTGGCCCGACCTGCAGATCGTCGTCACGCAGGATGCCGCTATGGAGCACACGGGCCTGATCATGACGCCGCCGATCGGGTTCGTGGTCACGCACGAGCTCGCGCACGAGTGGTGGTACGCGCTGATCTCCAACGACCAGGCGCAGGCGCCGTGGCTCGACGAGGCGTTCGCGTCCTACGCCGAGGAGGCCGCCAGCTCGCCGCGCCGGCCCTGGTGCCTACGTGGCGGCGCGGGCGCGCGGATGGTGACGCGCGGCGTCGACTTCTTCCGGGGCTCGCGCAGGCGCCAGTACGGCAGGGTCTATTCCGAGGGCGCCTGCCTGCTCGACCTGCTGCGCAAGCGCATGGGCGCCGCGCGGTTCGACGCCGCGCTGCGCGACTACGCGCTGGCCAACCGCTACGGCTGGTCGACCGCCGCCGAGTTCCGGGCCGCGATGGACGCCGCCTCGCCCGTCGGGCTCGGCGACCTCTGGCGCCGTTACCGCGTTCAGTAGGCAGTGGTCCGCGCGCGGTGGCGCGGGTGGGCCTTGTAGCGCGGCTCGCCGCCGCGGTTCCAGAGCGCGTAGTCGACCGCGGTGGCCGTCGTCTCCCCGTGTGCCTCGACGAGCAGCTCCACCGCGTGCAGCGCGCAGGCGCGGATCTCGACCTCCTCGGGGCTGTCGTGCTCGATCAGCTCCTCGCCGTCGATCCGCGTGACGAGCTCGTCGTCGAACCGCAGCACGCCGTCGATGCGCAGCACGTGCGGCACCAGGTTGTCGGCGAAGAGCGTCAGCTCGGCGATGTCGGCGGCCGGCGCGATCCCCTGCAGGTGCAGATCGGCCGCGGCGAGCTGCGCGCGCTTGAAGAACGGCACCTGAACGCTGTCGTAGGGCGAGACGTCGAACCATGTCGGGAGGCTCGCCAGCCGCTCGGCGAGCCGAACGGCCGAGCCCTCGCCGGCGCGTGCGAGCGCGAGAAAGGAGCCGTCGTGCGCTTCGAGAACATGCTCGCCGAGCTCATTGAGCGCGCGCGCGAACAGCTCCATCAGCTCGTGTTCGGGATCCTGCCCGAACGCCGCCGCGGCCTCCGCGCGGTCGACGCGCGCCAGCGCCGCCGCGGTCCAGGGCCCGTGCGTCTTCAATCCGGCCTCCACCGTGCGGAAGCCGGACAGACCGGCCGGCTTGCGCAGGGTCGGAAACCAGCCCGAGCCGAAGTTGACGGCGTTGAGCTGCAGCCCGAAGGCCGCGCGCTGCTCGTCGTGCGTGCCGGGGGCGAGGTCGGGCGCGGGCGGCGACCCGGCCGGCAGTGTGCGCGCGTACGCCGCCACCGCCGGCTCCATGATCCGGACCCGGTGCGCCGTGGCGGACACGCGCGCGCATGCGGCGCGGACGTCGTCGGGGAGCGCCATGCGCGGCATCGTGTCAGGCGACCCATCGGAGGGCTTCGAAGTGGGGTGCCGTGCGAGCACGCGCCGGCCGCGTCGCCGCACGACGGCGACCGCCGCGCGCGGTAGCGTGACGCGCGTGGCTTCGCAGGAGACCTCGGATCGCGTCGACGCGCTGCTCGCCGGGCTCAATCCGCCCCAGCGCGAAGCCGTCACTGCGAGCACCGGCCCGCTGCTGATCCTGGCGGGCGCCGGATCGGGCAAGACGCGCGTGCTCACGCACCGGATCGCGTACCTGCTGCGCACGGGCCAGTCGCGCGCCGACGAGATCCTCGCGATCACGTTCACCAACAAGGCCGCTCAGGAGATGCGCGAGCGGGTCGAGCTGCTGGTCGGCCGCGCGACCCGCGCGATGTGGGTGATGACGTTCCACTCCGCATGCGCGCGGATGCTGCGCGCCGACGCGCACCGGCTCGGCTATACGCGCCAGTTCACGATCTACGACTCGGCCGACCAGCGCCGGCTGATCAAGCGGTGCCTCGACGACCTCGAGATCGACCCGAAGCGCTTCACCCCGCGCGCGCTGCAGGTCCAGATCTCCGATGCCAAGAACAAGCTCCGCTCCGCCGCGGACTACCGCGGGCTGGTCGGCTCCTTCTTCGAGCAGACGGTCGCCGACGTCTACGACCTCTACGAGCGCGAGCTGCACCGGGCGAACGCGATGGACTTCGACGACCTGCTGTTCCGCGCCGTCAACCTGCTCGAGCTGTTCCAGGAGGTCCGCGACCGCTACACGGGCGCCTTCCGCTGGATCCTCGTCGACGAGTACCAGGACACGAACCGCGCCCAGTACCGCTGGCTGCAGCTGCTGACGGGCGAGGACCGCAACCTGGCCGTGGTCGGCGACGACTCGCAGGCGATCTACGGCTTCCGCGGCGCCGACATCGCGAACATCCTCAACTTCGAGGACGACTATCCCGACGCGACGGTGATCAAGCTCGAGCAGAACTACCGTTCGACGCAGATGATCCTGTCGGCCGCGAACGCGGTGATCGCCAACAACCGCGGCCAGGTGTCGAAGAACCTCTGGACCGACCTCGGGGAGGGCGACCCGATCAAGGTGCGCGAGCTCGCCGACGAGCACGCCGAGGCGCGCTTCGTGGCGGCCGAGATCGAGCGCCTCGTCGACGAGGGCGTCTCGCGCTCCGAGCTCGCCGTCTTCTACCGGACCAACGCGCAATCCCGCGTCCTCGAGGACATGCTGGTGCGGGCGCAGATCGGCTACCAGGTGATCGGGGGCACGAAGTTCTACGACCGCGCGGAGATCAAGGACGCGGTCGCCTACCTCACGTTCCTCGTCAACCCCGCTGACGGGGGCGCCTTCACGCGGATCGCCAACTCCCCCAAGCGCGGGATCGGCCAGACGTCGCTCTCGCGCGTGCTCGCGCACGCCGACACGATGGGGATCACGCCACGCGAGGCCGCCGCGGCGCCCGAGAGCGTGCCGCTGCTCGGAACCGCGGCGCAGCGGGCGCTCGGGCGTTTCATGTCCACGATCGAGCGGCTGGAGGAGCGCGCAGCGGGCGGCGCGCCGGTCGCGGAGCTGCTCGAGGAGACGCTGCGCGAGACGAGCTACCTCGAGGCGCTCGAGGCCGAGCGAACGATCGAGGCCCAGGGGCGGATCGAGAACCTCGAGGAGTTCGTGCGCGTCGCGCGCGAGTACGACGGCACGGCGGGCGCGCGCGAGGAGACCGGCGTGGGCGAGTTCCTGCAGCAGATCTCGCTGCTCTCGGACGCCGACCAGATCCGCGACGACGAAGGCCTCGTGACGCTGATGACGCTGCATACGGCCAAGGGGCTCGAGTTCCCGATCGTGTTCATCATCGGCTTCGAGGAGGGCATCTTCCCGCACAGCCGCGCGGTCGACGAAGGCTCGCTCGAGGAGGAGCGGAGGCTGGCCTACGTCGGCATCACGCGTGCGATGCGCGACCTCTACATCACCTATGCGCGGCGGCGCAACGTGTTCGGCGCCGAGTCGTTCGGGCTGCGCTCGCGCTTCCTCGACGAGATCCCGCGCGAGCTGACCGACCAGCCCGACCGCAACGCCGTCGGCATCGGGCGCCCCGCGGGCGCCGGCCGCGTGGCGTCCTGGGCGACAGCCGCGGCGGCCTCGGCCGAGACGCGCGCGCGCCCGTCCCCGGGGGCGGACGGGGATGCCGCCGGCCAGGTCTTCCGGATGGGCGACGACGTCGTCCATGCCGCATTCGGAGACGGCGTCGTGCTCGGCGTCGAGCCGGGCGGGATCGTGGTCGTGCGCTTCGCGGAGGACGGCTCGCAGCGCAAGCTGATGGCCGACTACGCGCCGATTCGCAAGCGCTGAGCTGCCCGTAGCATCGGAGCGGTGCGCCGCCTGCTCGTCCTCGCCTGCGCGATCGTGTTCGTGGACACGACGTTCTACGCGGCGATCACGCCGCTGCTGCCGCGCTTCGAGGACCAGTTCGCGCTCTCCAAGTCGGCCGCTGGAGTGCTCGTGGCCGCATACCCGGCGGGGACGCTGCTCGGTGCGATCCCGGGCGGATACCTGGCCGCGAGGGCGGGCGTGCGCGCCACGGTGGTGCTCGGGCTGGCGCTGCTGGTGGCCTCGAGCATCGCCTTCGCATTCGCCGACTCGATCGTGGTGCTGGACTCCGCGCGCTTCGTGCAGGGGATCGGCGGCGCCGCGTCGTGGGCGGGCGCGATGGCGTGGGTCGCCGGCGCGGCGCCACGCGAGCGGCGCGGTGAAATGATCGGCACGGCGATGGGCGCCGCCGTCGCGGGTGCGCTCGCCGGCCCCGCGCTGGGCACGCTCGCCGACGCGGTCGGGATCGCGCCGACGTTCTGCGGCGTCGCCGTGGTCGGCACGCTGCTCGGCGCCTGGGCGCTGAGCACGCCGCCGGCGACGCCTGAGGGGACCTCGACGCCGCGCGAGCTCGTCAGCGCGCTGCGCGACGGGCGCGTTGCCGCCGGTGCGTGGCTGATCGCGGTGCCTGGCCTGCTGTTCGGGACGATCGGCGTGCTGGCCCCGCTGCGCCTCGACGACCTTGGCGTGAGCGCGGCCGTGATCGGCGCCGCGTGGCTCGGGGCGGCGCTGCTGGAGTCCGGTGTGAGTCCTGTCGTCGGCCGCATGTCCGACCGGCGCGGCCGGTTGTTCCCATGCTTGATCGGGCTCACGTTCGGCGCCCTGCTGATGCTGCTGTTCCCCTGGCCGAGCGCGGCCTGGCAGCTGATCGTCCTCGTCGTGATCGCCGCGCCGGCGGTCGGGATGCTGTGGGCGCCGTCGATGGCGCTGCTGTCGGACGGCGCCGAGGCGCTCGGGATCGCGCAGGGGTTCGCCTTCGCGCTCAGCAACCTCGGCTGGTCGATCGGCCAGACGGCGGGCGCGGCGGCCAGCGCACGCATCGCCGATGCGACCTCCGACACCGTTCCCTACCTCGCTCTCAGCGCGCTCTGCTGCGTTACCGTCGCCATACTTGCCCGCGCACGCCACATCAGCGCATCGAGCCTCACCTGACAGATGGAGATCGCCACATGAGCATCACCGAGCACGCGCTGCGCAACCTCGTCGCCGGCGACCTGGTCGATGCCGTCGACGGCGGCGTCCGCGAGGTCGTCAACCCCGCGACGGGCGACGTGATCGCGGAGGTGCCCGAGGGCACGCAGGCCGACGTCGACCGTGCGGTCGCCGCGGCCAAGGCGGCGTTCCCGGGCTGGCGCGACACGACCCCGGGCGAGCGTGCGCTCGCGCTGCTCAAGCTTGCAGACCTGCTCGAGGAGCACGCCGACGAGCTGTGCGCGCTCGAATCCGCGAACGTCGGCAAGCCGATGGCGGTCGCGCGCGAGGAGCTGCCGGTCACGGTCGACAACGTGCGCTTCTTCGCGGGCGCCGCGCGCACGCTCGAGGGCCGCGCCGCCGGCGAGTACATGCCGGGCTACACGAGCATGGTGCGGCGCGAGCCGATCGGCGTCGTCGGCCAGATCGCGCCCTGGAACTACCCGCTGATGATGGCGATCTGGAAGATCGGGCCGGCGCTCGCGACCGGCAACACGATCGTGCTCAAGCCGTCCGAGCTCACGCCCCTGACCGCGCTGCGGCTCGGCGAGCTGGCGGCCGAGGTGCTGCCGCCCGGCGTCCTGAACGTGATCACGGGCGACGGCGAGCCGGTCGGCGCCGGGCTGGTGCGCCATCACGACGTGCGGCTCGCGTCGCTCACCGCATCGGTCGAGACCGGCAAGTGGATCGCGCGCACGGCCGCCGACACGCTCAAGCGCGTGCACCTCGAGCTCGGCGGCAAGGCGCCGATGGTGGTGCTCGACGACGCCGATCCGGTCGCGGTCGCCGAGGGCCTCAAGCTCGCCGGCTACTACAACTCGGGCCAGGACTGCACCGCGGCGACCCGGATACTCGCGGCTCCGGGGATCCACGACGAGCTGCTCGAGGCGATCGTGCCGGCCGTCGAGTCGATCACCGTCGGCGACCCTGCCGAGGCCGATGACCTCGACATGGGCCCGGTCGTCTCGGCGGAGCAGCAGAGCCGCGTGCTCGGCTTCCTCGAGCGCGCGCAGGCGG
>DASQMT010000083.1:0-9929 GCA_035645355.1 Solirubrobacteraceae bacterium
CCCAGCCGCCGGCTGCGCAGCCGCAAGCCGCTCGGCAGCTCGACCTGGACGAGCTGGTCGTGACCGTAGAACGAGCGCCCGACGACGAGCGCGCGGTCGGCGTCGCGGCCCGGCCGGTGCCCGATCGCCACCGATTCGGGCCGTATCACGAGCACGACGTCGCCGCTCAGGTCGGGGCCGACGGCGAAGCGACCGAGCTCGCACTCCGCGTAACCGTCGCGGGCCGTGCCGGAGACGATGTCGGCTTCGCCGAGGAACTCGGCGACCCAATGGCTGCTCGGGCGCTCGTAGACCGCCTCGGGCGTGCCGACCTGCTCCAGCCGCCCGTCGCGCAGCACGGCGACGGCGTCGGCCAGCGAGAGCGCCTCGGACTGGTCGTGCGTGACGAGCAAGGTGCTGGCGCCGGCGGCGCGCAGGATCGCGGCGACCTCTTCGCGCAGGCGCTCGCGCAGGCCGGCGTCGAGCGCGGAGAAGGGCTCGTCGAGCAGCACGACGGCCGGATCCGCGGCAAGCGCGCGCGCCAGCGCCACCCGCTGGCGCTCACCGCCCGAGAGCTCGTGCGGATAGTCGGCCGAACGCCGGTCGAGCCCGACCAGGTCGAGGCACTCGCGCACGCGCTCGGGCCGCGTCGCGCCGAAGCCCACGTTGCCCGCGACCGTGAGGTGCGGGAACAGCGCGCCCTGCTGGAAGACCATGCCGACCCGGCGTGCTTCGGGCTCGACCCAGTCGCCACCGCCCGCGACCGCGCGCCCACCGATCCGGACGCTTCCCGCGTCGGGGCGCTCGAAGCCGGCGATCAGGCGCAGCAGCGTCGTCTTGCCCGAGCCGCTGGGACCGAGCACCGCCAGGAAGCCCCCCTGCTCGAGCCGCAGATCGACGCCGTCGATCGCAGGCCGGCCGCCGAAGCTGCGCGCGAGCGCGTGCACCTCGACCGCCGGCTCCGCGGTCGGCGGATCGTCGAGCGGGAGCAGGGCCGTGTCCATCGGAGGCAATCTTGACGGCTGCGGGGGTTTCAGGGCCGGCGACGAGCTGAGCAAGGCTTCTTAGGCTACCCTAACCCACCGCCAAGCCGAACCGGAGACCAGCGCAACGATGCACACGGCCCTGATCCGACGTCGCGCCCGCCTGCTGCTCGGTGGCGGCCTGCTGCTTGCTGCGTTGCTCGCGTTCGCGGTGGTCGCGTTCGGCGGCGGCGCCGACGTGGTCGTCTACAACGGCCGCTCCCAGTACGGCGACGAGGCGGCCTTCGAGGCCTTCGAGGACGCCTCCGGCAAACGGCTGGAGCTGCGCGGCGGCACGGCGCCGGAGCTGTTCGAGCGGCTCCGCAGCGAGGGCTCGGAGACACCCGCCGACCTGCTCGTGACGACTGACCTCGCGAACCTGTGGCGCGCGCACGAGGCCGGCCTGCTGGCGCCCGTCCGGTCGGCGGTGCTCGAGCGGCAGGTGCCCGGTCCCTACCGCGATCCGGACGGCGCCTGGTACGGGCTGAGCCTGCGGGTGCGCACGCCCATGCGCTCGACGAAGCTGCCCGCGGATGCGATCGCGAGCTACGAGGACCTGGGCGACGCGCGCTGGAAGGGCCGCCTCTGCCTGCGCACGAGCAACAACGAGTACAACCAGTCGCTGGTCGCCGACATGATCGCCAAGCGCGGCCCGGACAAGACCCGCGCGCTGCTCGAGTCCTGGATCGCCAACGACCCGCGGATACTGGGCTCGGACGTCGACGTGCTCGACGCGATCGCCGCCGGCCGCTGCGACATAGGCCTCACGAACCACTACTACCTCGCCCGTGAGCTCGAGGAGGATGCGGACTTTCCCGTCGCCCCGGCATGGCCCGATCAGGACGGCGCGGGCGCGCACGCCAACCTCTCCGGTGTCGGGCTGGTGCGGGGGGCCGAGCACCGCGGCGACGCGATCGCGCTGATGGAGCACCTGACGGCGCCGCCGGCGCAGCGCCAGATCGCCGCCAACGGCGAGTTCGCCGCGAACCGAGCCGTCGGGCCGGCGGCGAGCAGCGCGGACTGGGCCGGGGTCAAGCTCGACCCGATCGACGTGGAGCGCGCCGGCCGGCTGCTGCCCGAGGCCGTCGCGCTGATGCAGGCGGTCGGGTGGCGCTAGCGGCGCCCGCGCGCCCGCGCGCGCCGGCGCCCTGGGCCGCGGTCGGCGTGCTCGTCGCCGCGCTCGTCGTCGGCCCGCTGCTGGTGCTCCCGGTGTCATTCATCACCGACGCCGGGGCGTTCGACCAGATCGCGGCCGACCTGCTGCCCGAGGCGCTGCGCGCCAGCGCCGTGCTGGCGCTCGGGGTCGGCGCGGGAACGCTGCTGCTCGGCGGCGGGCTTGCGGCGCTGGTCTCGTTCTACGACTTCCCGGGACGGCGCTGGCTCGACTGGGCGCTCGTGCTGCCCTTGGCGATGCCCGCCTACGTGCTCGTGTTCGTGCTGCTGGGTCAGTACGACTCCGACAGCCCGCTACAGCGCGCGCTGCGAGACCTGCTCGGTGTCGGGCTGCCCGAGGTCCGCTCGACCGGCGGTGCGATCGCGGTGCTCACGCTCGTGCTCTACCCGTACGTCTACGTGCTCGGCCGCAGCGCCTTCCTCGAGCAGTCGCGCGACACGTTCGAGGCGGCGCGCAGCCTCGGCCTCAGCCATGCCCGCGCGGTCGTGCGGCTGGCGCTGCCGCTCGCGCGGCCCGCGCTGGCGGGCGGAGCGGCACTGGCGGTGATGGAGGCGCTGGCCGACTTCGGCGCCGTCAACCTCCTCAACTACCGCGCGATGACGGACGCGATCTACCGCGTCTGGTACGGCGCCTTCGACCGCGCCGCCGCCCTGCAGCTCGCGACGGTGCTCGTCAGTCTGACCGTCGCCCTGGTGCTGCTCGAGCGGATGCTGCGCGGTCGCGCCCGCTACCACGGGGCGCTGGCGCGCGGCGAGGCGCTCGTGCCACGGCGCCTGCGCGGCCCGCGAGCGTGGCTGGCCACGGCGCTGCCGGCGCTGCTGCTGGCGCTCGTGCTGGTGGGGCCGCTGCTGCAGCTCGCGGTCTGGTCGCTGCGCTCGCTCGGCGAGGGAGCGGCCGGCGCCGAGCTGCTGCGTGCCGCGCTGACGAGCGTCTCGCTGGCGGCGGTCGCGGCGCTGATCGCCGTCGCCGCGACGACGATCGTCGTGTACGGCAGCCGCGCGCGGCCCTCGCGGCTGGGTGCTGCGAGCGCACGGCTGCAGACGCTCGGCTACGCGGTCCCGGGGACCGTCGTCGCGGTCGCCGTCTACATCCCCCTCGCATGGCTGGACCGGCGCATCGACGGCCTGCTCGGCACCGGCCTGCTGCTCACCGGCAGCGCGATCGGGCTGGTGATCGCCTATGTCGTCCGCTTCCAGGCGCTCGCCTTCTTCGCCGTCGAGTCGCGCATGGGGCGGCTCGACCCGGCGCTCGACGACGCCGCCCAGAGCCTCGGCGCGGATCGCAATCGCGTGCTCGCGGACGTGCACCTGCCGCTGCTCTGGCCCGGCATCGTGACCGCGGCGCTGCTCGTGTTCGTCGAGGTGGTCAAGGAGCTGCCGGCGACGGCGCTGCTGCGGCCGCTGGGCAACGACACGCTCGCGATCGGGGTCTGGGAGGCGACCAAGGACTCGCGCTTCGACACCGCGGCGCTGCCGGCGCTGCTGATCGTCGCCGTCAGCCTGCTGCCCGTGATCGCCATGATCCGCCTGTCGCGGCCAGGCGCGTGGCTCGCGGAGGAGCCGCTGCTCAGAGCGCCTGGCGGATGACGGGCCGCTTCGCGGCGCCCGCCTCGTCCAGGCGCCGCACGGGGGTCGTGTAGGGCGCGCTGCGAGCGACGTCCGGGTCCTCCGCCGCCTCGGCCAGGATCTCGCCCACGACCTCGGCGAACGCATCGAGCGTCTCGCGCGTCTCGGTCTCGGTCGGCTCGACCAGCAGCGCCTCCTCGACCAGCAGCGGGAAGTAAACCGTCGGCGGGTGGAAGCCATGGTCGAGCAGCCGCTTGGCGAGATCGAGCGTGCGGATCCCGAGCGCGCTCTTCATCGGCCCGCCGGTCAGCACGAACTCGTGCATGCAGGTGCGGTCGTACGCGGGCGGCAGGTGCTCGCCGGCGGTCTCGCGCAGCCGCGCGAGCAGGTAGTTGGCGTTCAGGACTGCGGTCTCGGACGCCTCCTGCAGTCCGTCGCAGCCGAGCGACAGGATGTAGGCGTAGGAGCGCACGAAGACGCCGTAGTTGCCCTGGAAGCCGCGCAGCCGGCCGATCGACCGGGGACGGTCGTAGTCGAGCTCGAACGCCGGCCCGGCGCCGTTGCCCGGCTCCCGGCGCACGACCTGCGGACGCGGCAGGAACGGCTCGATCCGGTCTGAGACTGCGATTGGCCCGGCGCCGGGGCCGCCGCCGCCGTGCGGCTGGGTGAACGTCTTGTGCAGGTTGAAGTGGACGATGTCGAAGCCCATGTCGCCCGGGCGTGCGCGACCCATGACGGCGTTGAGGTTCGCGCCGTCGTAGTAGAGCGTCGCGCCCGCGTCGTGGACGACGTGGGCGATCTCCTCGATCGCCGGGTCGAACAGGCCGAGCGTGTTCGGGTTGGTGAGCATCAGGCAGGCGACCTCGTCGCTCGCCTTCGCCTTGAGGTCCTCCACGTCGACTCCGCCGCGGTCGTTCGTGCCGACCTTGACGACCTCGAAGCCCGCCATCGTCACGGTCGCCGGGTTGGTGCCGTGGGCGGTGTCGGGCGCCAGCACCTTGGTGCGCCGCTCGCCGCGCTGGTCGTGATAGGCGCGTGTGAGCAGCACGCCCGCGAGCTCGCCGTGGGAGCCCGCCGACGGCTGCAGGGAGACGTGCGGCAGGCCGGCGACCTCGCCGAGCGCACGCTGCAGCTCCCACATCAGGCGCAGCGCGCCCTGCGCGCGGCGCGGGTGCTGGAGCGGGTGCAGGCGCGCGTTGCCGGGCAGCGCGGCGACGCGCTCGTGCAGCTTCGGGTTGTGCTTCATCGTGCATGAGCCGAGCGGGTAGAAGCCCGTGTCGAGGTCGAAGTTGCGCTTCGAGAGCCGGTTGTAGTGGCGCACGATCTCGGGCTCGGCGATCTCGGGCAGCCCCGCCGGCTGGGCCCGGCGCAGGTGCTCGGGGAGCAGCCCCTCCTGCTCGGGCACGTCGAGCGCCGGCGCGACGAACGCGCGCCGGCCGGGCTGGGACTTCTCGTAGATCGTGCGCGCACGATCGCGCTGCTGGGCGGTCTCCGTCAGCCGCACCGGACGGTCGCCGGGCGGCTGCTCGGGCTCGACACCGGGATCGGCGTGGAGCGCGTTCTCGGTCGGCGTCACGCCGCCACCTGCTCGCGCTCCGCGGCCACGGCGGCGCCGAGCGTGCGTGCGAGCCGGTCGATGTCGGCCTTCGAGCGCTGCTCGGTGATCGCGACGAGCAGCCCGTGCTCGAACTCCGGCAGGTCGCGGCCGAGCGCGTAGCCGGGGTTGACCCCCTCGATCGCGCAGCGCTCGATCACTTTCGCCACCGGCGCCTCCAGGGCGATCGCGAACTCACGCACGACGGGCTGCTCGTGCACGAGCGAGACCCCGTCGATCGCCTCAAGCGCGGAGCGCGCGTAGGCGGTGCGCTGGAGCATCAGCTCTCCGAGCTCGACGAGCCCCTCGCGCCCGAGCCAGCTGAGGTAGATCACGCCCGCGAGCGCGTTGAGCGCCTGCGCGGTGCAGATGTTGTGGGTCGCCTTCTCGCGCCTGATGTGCTGCTCGCGGGTCTGCAGCGTGAGCACGAATCCGCGGCGGCCGTCGACGTCGGTCGTCTCGCCCGCGATCCGGCCCGGCATGCGCCGCAGGTAGGCCTGCTGAGCGGCGAAGAAGCCGAAGCTCGGGCCGCCGAAGTCGAGCCTGTTGCCGAGCGACTGGCCCTCCCCCACCGCGACGTCGACGCCGAATTCGCCGGGCGGGCGCAGGATCCCCAGCGCGAGCGGGTCGCACTGAACGACCACGAGCGCCCCGGCGGCCTTGGCGGCAGGCACGAGCGCGTCGAGGTCCTCGACCGTGCCGAGGAAGTTCGGGTACTGGAGGAAGACCGCCGAGACGTCCTCGCCGAGCGCCTGCTCGAGCGCAGCGGCGTCCGTGGCGCCGTCGGCGAGCGCGATCTCCTCGATCTCCGTCCCCCATCCGACGCTCGTGCTGGCGAGCGTCTCGCGGCTGTGCGGATGCAGCCCGCGGCTGACGAGAAACCGCGTGCGCGCGGGCTGGTGCAGCTTGGCGAGGTAGCCGGCGGCGGCGACAGCGCTCGGTCCCTCGTAGACGCTCGCGTTCGACACGGGCAGGCCGGTCAGCTACGAGATCGCGGTCTGGTACTCGAACATCACCTGCAGCCCGCCCTGCGAGATCTCGGGCTGATAGGGCGTGTACGGGGTCAGGAACTCCGAGCGCGAGAGGATCGAGTCGATCAGCGCCGGGACGTAATGGTCGTACATCCCGGCGCCCAGGAACGAGACCTCGTCCTCGGCCGAGACGTTGAGCGCCGCGAGGTCGCGCAGGTGGGCGAACACCTCCTGCTCGGGCTTGCCCTCCGGCAGGTCGAGCGGGCGTCCGAGGCGCACGCCCTCGGGCACGTCGGCGAACAGCTCGTCGATCGACTCGGCGCCGATCGCCGCGAGCATCGCGCGGCGATCGTCGTCGGTGGCTGACGTGTAGCGGCTCAGGTCAGTGACTCCTCGTACGCGGCGGCGTCCATCAGGCTGTCGACCTCGGCCGGGTCGCTCAGCCTGACCTTCACCATCCAGCCTTCCCCGTAAGGGTCGTCGTTGATCGACTCGGGAGCGCTCGCGAGCGCCTCGTTGACCTCCACGATCTCGCCCGACAGCGGCGCGATCACGTCCGAGACCGCCTTGACGGACTCCACCTCCGCATATGGCTCGCCCCTGCGGACGGACTTCCCGACCGTCGGCGGGTCGAAGAACACCACCTCCCCGAGCTGGTCCTGGGCGTACCAGGTGACGCCGAAAGTCGCCACGTCACCGTCTATCCGGGCCCAGTCGTGCTCCTCGTGGTAGGAGAGTTCCGGCGGGTAGCTGGCCTCGGCCAATTCAGCGCTCCTCGGGGATAAGTGGCTTTGTGCGGACCTCGGCGGTGCGGGTCTTGGCGCGCACGTCGATCTCGAACGGCGTGCCCGGCTCGCTGCGCGCAACCGGCAGGTAGGCCATGCCGATGCCGTGGCCGAGGACGGGCGAGAGCGTGCCCGAGGTGACGACACCGCCACCGATCACCGGGTTGCCCTGGCGAGCGATGCCGGGCCCCGTGATCGCGAACGGGACGAGCTTCTCGGGCGTGCCGCCGGTGCGCGCCGCGCGCACCGCCTCGGCGCCGATGAAGCCGGTGTCCTCCTTGCAGCACCAGCCCAGCCCGGCCTCGATCGGCCCGCGGTCGGCGGACAGGTCGTTGCCGTAGAGGTGGAAGCACGCCTCCAAACGCAGCGTGTCTCGCGCGCCGAGGCCGGCGGGCGTCGCGCCGCCCGCGACGACCGCGTCCCAGACAGCGCCGGCGTCCTCGGGCGCGATCAGGAGCTCGACGCCGTCCTCGCCCGTGTAGCCCGTGCCGCAGACGAGCACGCCGGCGGCGCCCGCGACGGTCAGCTCGGCGATCGCGAAGCGGGCGGGCAGCTCGCCGTCGGTGAGCCCCGTGACGAGCGCGCGCGCCTGCGGACCCTGGACCGCGAGCATCGCGAAGTCGGCGAGCCGGTCGCCGACCGTCGCCTCGAGCTCGCCCGCATGGCGCTCGAACCATGCCAGGTCGCTCGCGTGGTTGCTCGCGTTCGTGACGGTCAGGTAGCTGTCGGGTCCGAGCCGGTAGGTGAACAGGTCGTCGAGCACGCCGCCCTGCTCGTTGCAGAGCACGGAGTACTGCGCGCCGCGCTGGGCGAGCTTCGACACGTCGTTGGAGAGCAGCCGCTGCAGCAATGCCTCCGCGCCCGGCCCGGAGGTCTCGATCTCGCCCATGTGGCTGACGTCGAAGATCCCGCAGCGCTCGCGCACCGCCATGTGCTCCTCGCGGATCCCGGCGTACTGCACCGGCATCTCCCAGCCCGCGAACGGCACGAGCTTTGCGCCGGCGGTGACGTGGCGATCATGCAGAGGAGTGCGCTTGAGTGTCTCCGTCCCTGCGGCCATGGGGCGAGCGGACCCTAGCACCGCGCCAGCCCCCGAATCGCCCCCGGCGGGGCGTCTGGAAAGACGCTGGGGACGGACCGCGCCGGGTGCCCGCGCTCCGCTTCGCCCGCGCTCAGGGAAGCTGATCGGCGACCGCGACGTCGACGGCCGGCAGCCCGTCGATGCTCGTGGCGTTCTGCTCGGCCTGATAGGCGAGCAGCGCGCCGGCGCCGCCGACGCGGAGCCGCTTGGCCGCCCAGGCGTCGTGGTGCGGCCGGACGCCCTCGAAGGACATCAACGGGACGCCGTAGCCGCACGAGTCGGCGATCCGCTCGACCCGCACGACGACGACGGCACGACGCGCCTCCGGCGCTGCCGGCTCCTCGAACGCGGCACGCTCGAGCAGCGCGCCGAACTCCGGGTCGTCGGCGGTCACGACCTCGCCGCGACCGTGCAGCCGCAGGATCCGCGGCGGGCCCTCGAACGCGCAGAGCATCACGACGATGCGGCCGTTCTCGCGCAGGTGCGCGATCGTCTCGGCGCCGCTGCCGACGACGTCGAGGTAGGCGAGCGTGCTTTCGTCGAGCACGCGCAGGCTCCCGATCGGCCCTTTCGGCGAGACGTTCACGTGACCCTCGTCGCTGAGCGGGGCGGTCCCGACGAAGAACAGCGGCTGGCGCGCGATCCATCCGCGCAGGTGGTCGTCGATGCGGTCGTAGTTGCGCCCCACGCCGGCGACGCTACCAAAGCCGACGTAGGCGGCCACGAGGCGCGCGCGGTCGCGGCAGGCGAAGAGCGAGTCGGCGAGCCAGAACGTCCGACGCCTTGCGGCGTGTCCACGCGCGGAGCCGCTCACCCTGCGGTCATCGGCCCCACACGCGGTCGGCCTGCGGTCCAACCCGACTGCGCGGCTCAGCGCAGGAAGGGCGGGATGTCGATCTCGTCGTCGCGGATCTCGAGCGAGGACCGCTGACGGTCGTCGATCCGCGGGCCGCGATCGACCGGCCCGCGCTGGCGCTCGCCGCGGCCGAAGCTGCTGTAGCCGCCGTCGGAGCGCTTGTCGAAGCCCGTCGCGATCAGGGTCACGCGGATCTCGTCGCCCATCCCTTCGTCGATCACCGCACCGAAGATGATGTTGGCGTTCGAGTCGGCCGCCGAGTGGATGATCTCGGCCGCCTCGTTGACCTCGAACAGCCCGAGATCCTTGCCGCCCGTGATGTTGAGCAGGATGCCTGTGGCGCCCTCGACGGACTCCTCCAGCAGCGGCGAGGAGATCGCCGCCTTGGCGGCCTCCGCCGCGCGCGACTCGCCCGCGGACGTGCCGATGCCCATCAGCGCCGAGCCGGCGTCGTGCATGATCGTGCGCACGTCAGCGAAGTCGAGGTTGATCAGGCCCGGGATCGTGATCAGGTCGGTGATCCCCTGGACGCCCTGGCGGAGGACGTTGTCGGCCTCGCGGAAGGCGTCCAGGATCGTCGTGCGCCGCTCGACGATCGAGAGCAGGCGCTCGTTCGGGATCACGATCAGCGTGTCGACCATCTCGCGCAGGCGGTCGATGCCCTCCTGCGACTGGCGCGCGCGCTGCGCGCCCTCGAAGCCGAACGGGCGCGTCACGACACCGACGGTCAGCGCGCCGATCTCGTTTTTCGCGATCTCGGCGATCACGGGCGCCGCGCCGGTACCGGTGCCGCCGCCTTCTCCCGCGGTGACGAAGACCATGTCGGCGCCCTTGAGCGCCTCCTTGATGTCGTCACGTGACTCGGCCGCCGCCCCCTGCCCGACCTGCGGGTTCGCGCCCGC
>DASQMT010000084.1:0-6161 GCA_035645355.1 Solirubrobacteraceae bacterium
CACGCCTCCCATCTCGCGGATGTCCTCCGAGCCGGTGCGCTCGACCAGCAGCGCGACGATGAAGAAAAGCGGCGCCACCACGAGGCCGTGGTTGACCATCTGCAGCAGCGCGCCCTGCGCGCCGGCGGCCTCGCCGAGCGCGAAGATCCCGAGCGTGATGAACCCCAGCTGGGCGACGGACGAGTAGCCGAGGATCAGGCGCGTATTGGTCTGCGTGAACGCCTGCGCGGAGCCGTAGAGGATCGACGCGAGCGCGAGCAGCAGGATCGGCGTCTGGAAGTCCTCGACGGCGTCCGGGAAAATCGGCAACGCGACGCGCAGGAAGCCGTAGGCGGCGACCTTCGACAGCACGCCGGAGAAGACCGCGAGCACCGGCAGCGGCATGCTGCGGTAGGCATCCGGCATCCAGCCGTGGAACGGGAACGCCGGCATCTTGATCAGGAACGCCAGCGCGAACGCGGCGAAGATCCAGCGCTGCGAGCTCTCGTCGAGCGGGGCGGCGGCGAGCGCCTCCATCGAGAAGCTGGTCGCCCCGTCGGTGCCCACCGCCGCCGTGATCCCGGTGGCCACGGCCGCCGCGAGCATCAACAGCGACCCCACGAGCGTGTAGACCACGAGCTTGAACGTCGCCGCCATGCGGTCGCCGCTGCCCCACTGGCCGACGAGAAAGTAGAACGGCACCAGCATCAGGTCGAAGAAGAGCACGAACAGGATCAGGTCCTGCGCGAGGAACGCGCCCAGCACGGCGGTCTCGGCGAGCCCGAGGTGGAACGCGTAGAGCTTCGGGCGGGTCGCGGGTGGGCGCAGGCAGATCCACAGCGCGGAGGCGGCGAACAGCAGCGCCGTCAGTGCGACGAGCCACAGGCTGAGGCCGTCGATGCCGAGCGTGTAGCGCACACCGAGCTCCGCGATCCAGGTGTCGTCGGTGACGTACTGCAGCCCGTCCGAGCCGCTCTCGAAGTCGAACAGCAGCAGCACCGAGTACGCGAGCGACACCAGCGCGCCGACGAGCAGCGCCGCCGGGGCGATCGTGCGCGGCAGCGCCGCGCCGAGCGTCGCCAGCACGGCGGGGAAGAACAGCAGGATCGAGAGATGGATCGTCACGACGCCGCGACCAGGAAGTAGAGGCCGAGGCCGGTGATGCCGAGCAGCAGCAGCGCGGCGTAGTAGCGCAGGAAGCCCGACTGCACGGCGCGCACGGCAGCCGAGCCGGCGCGCACTGCGCCGGTGGGCCCGCCGACGAACATGCCGTTGATCACGACGCGCTCGAAGACGTCGCGCGCGAAGCGCCCGAGCATTGCGAACGGCCGCACCACGACGCTGTCGATCAGCTCGTCGAAGTACCACTTGCGCGCGAAGAACCCGTGCACGCCGGCCAGCCGCGCACGGATCGCGCCAGGCCGCGCCGGGTCCTTCACCCAGAGCCGGTAGGCGAGCGCGATGCCGGCGAGCGCGAGCAGCGCTCCGACCGCGAGCCCGATCCAGGTGATGCCGTCGGACGGCTCGAGCTCCTCGTAGAAGCGCGACTCGTGGAACGTCGGCTCGAGGAACGTGTGCAGCACGTGGGTCACCTTCGGCACCTGCAGCAGGCCGCCGAAGATCGCTCCGACCGCCAGCAGGCCCATCGCGACCTTCATGCTCCACTCGCGCTCGGCGATGTGGTGGTCCGGGCCTGGGAAGCCGACGTCCGTGTCCTCGACCTCGCCGGTGGCGGGGTTGGTGTGCTCAGGCGCGTGGTAGAGGTGGCCGCCCTCGAGCTCGCGCGCCGGCTCGACCGGCTCGCCGAAGAACGCGCGGAAGATCATCCGCCAGGTGTAGATCGCGGTCAGGAACGAGCCGACGAAGCCGAGCACGCCGAGCACGACGTGCCAGTCCTCGCGTGCCATCACGAGCGCCAGGATCTCGTCCTTGGAGAAGAAGCCCGCGAACGGCGGCACGCCCGAGAGCGCCAGCCCGCCGATCACCATGCAGCCGAACGTGAACGGCATCGCGCGCCGGAAGCCGCCCATCCGGTCGAGGTTCTGGTCGCCCGCCATCGCTGCGATCACCGAGCCGGCCGCCATGAAGAGGAGCGCCTTGAAGAACGCGTGCGTCATCAGGTGGAACAGGCCTGCGGCGTAGGCGGCCGAGCAGACGCCCATCACCATGTAGCCGATCTGCGACATCGTCGAGTACGCGATCACGCGCTTGAGGTCGGTGACCACGAGCCCGATCGTGGCCGCGATCAGGAGCGTCGCGCAGCCGATGATCGCTCCGACGTCGGCGGCGATCGGCGCCTGCTCGAAGAACGGGTGCATGCGCGCGATCAGGTAGACGCCGGCGGTCACCATCGTCGCCGCGTGGATCAGGGCCGACACCGGCGTCGGGCCCTCCATCGCGTCCGGCAGCCAGGTGTGCAGCGGCACCTGTGCCGACTTCGCGAAAGCGCCCACCAGCAGCAGCAGGCAGCCCGCCACGAGGTCGCCGTCGTTGCGCGCGATCTCCTCCGCGCCGGCGAACGACTTGAGGAAGTCGAGCGAGCCGGTGTGCTTGAAGATGAAGTAGGTGCCCAGCACGAGGCCGACGTCGCCGACGACGTTGATCACGAACGCCTTGATCCCCGCCGCGGTCGCGGTCGTGCGCCGGTACCAGAAGCTGATCAGCAGGTAGGAGGCCGCGCCGACGAACGCCCAGCCGACGATCAGGAAGAAGAAGTTGCCCGCCAGGACCAGCAGCAGCATCGAGAACACGAAGAAGTTCAAGTACGCGAAGAAGCGCGTGTAGCCGCGGTCGGACTCCATGTATGAGATCGAGTACAGGTGGATCAGCGTCGAGACGCCGGAGACGACGAGCGCCATGAAGATCGAGAGCGGGTCGAGCAGCAGCGAGAGCTGCGCGTCGACGCCGACGGTGCTCGCGTAGTCCCAGGCGACCGTCACGACCTGGCGCTCCTCCTCGCCGCGGTCCTCGAGCGCGAACAGCGCGCCGACGGCGCTGGCGAACGAGAGCGCGATCGCGAGCGTGCCGATGAAGCCGTGCAGCTTCGACGGCAGCACCTGCGAGCTGAACGCGATCAGCACCGCCCCGCCCAGCGGGAACAGCAGCACCAGCCAGCCGAGCGTCTGCAGGCTCATCCCTGCAGCTCCCGCAGCTGGTCGACGTCGATCGGCAGCCGGCGGCGGAAGATCGCGACGATCAGGCCCAGCCCGACGGCGACCTCACAAGCGGCGACGACCATCACGATCAGCGCGAAGATGTGCCCGTCCTGGTTTCCGTGCGCGCGCGCGAAGGCGACCAGCGCGAGGTTGCCCGCGTTGAGCATCAGCTCCAGGCAGAGCAGGATCACCAGCGGGTTGCGCCTGACGAGGATCCCGCCGGCGCCGATGGAGAACACCAGCGCCGAGACGACGAGGTACCACTCGACGCTCATCGCTGCGGCGGACCCCCGGCCTCGAGCATGGTGCCGCGCTCCGCCTCCCCGAGCGTGCCCTTGTCCTGCGGCGAGCGCAGCAGGTCGGCGACGGAAATCTCGCGCGGGTCCTCCAGCCCGGTGCGCCGGCGCGCGAGGATGACCGCGCCGACAGCTGCGACGAGCAGCAGGATCGAGGCGACCTCGAACGCCAGCAGGAAGTCCGTCAGCAGCAGGCGGCCGATCTCGCTCGGGGTGCCGAAGCCGGCGAACCAGCCGCGGCCCTCCTCGCCGAACGCCGTCAGCCCGGTGCCGAGCACGGCGATCGCCAGCTCGACGAACAGCGCACCGGCGAACAGCGCGCTGGCCCAGCGCAGGCTCGACCGCCCGGCCGGCCGGATAGGGTCGTCGCCGCCGCCGACGTAGGCGACCACGAACAGGTAGAGCACCATCACCGCGCCGACGTAGACGATCACCTGCGCGGCGGCCAGGAACTCCGCCCGCAGCAGCAGGAACAGCGCCGCGAGCGACAGCAGGTGTACGACCAGCGCCAGCACCGTGTAGAACGGATTGCGCAGCGCGATCACGCCGATCGCCCCGGCGAGCGCGCCGATCGAAGCCAGGAAGAAGAAGACCTCGGCCATGCGCGCGCGGAGGCTACTCGCCCATCGACCGCAGCGGCGTGCGCTCGAGCGGCTCCGCGAGCAGCATCTCCTTGGTGAAGATGAGGTCGGAGCGGTTGTAGTCGGACAGCTCGTAGTCGTGGCCCATCGTGATCGCGTCGAACGGGCACGCGACCTCGCAGTAGCCGCAGAAGATGCAGCGCGAGAGGTTGATCTCGTAGACCGCCGCGTAGCGCTCGCCGGCGCTGACGCGGTTCTCCGGCGTGTTCTCGGCCGCCACCACGCGGATGCAGTCGGCGGGGCACGCGGCGGCGCAGAGCGAGCAGCCGACGCACTTCTCCAGCCCGCTGTCCTCGAAGCGATGCAGCTTGTGGCGGCCGCGGAAGCGCGGATAGACGGGCGTCTTCTCCTCGGGGTACTGGTAGGTGTGGGTGCCCTCGGCCCAGCGCGCCATCACCGTCTTCATTCCGCGCAGGGTCTCGCCGAAGGCGCGATAGGTGCCGCGGACGGGGCCGCCCTTCGGCGCGCGCACCACCTCGACTACGTCAGGTCCGGGGTCATAAGGCATCAGATGGCCACCACCAGGATTGCTGTGACAAGGGCATTCAGCGTCGCGACGGGCAGGAACACCTTCCAGCCCAGCGCCATCAGCTGGTCGTAGCGCAGGCGCGGCAGCGTCGCACGCACCCAGATGAAGAAAAAGACCAGCAGGAGCGTCTTGACGAGCACGACGATCGGGTCGACCCAGGTCGGCGGGTCGACGAACGGGATGTTCCAGCCGCCGAGGAAGAGCGTCGTCGTCAACGCGGACACGACGATGATCTCCAGGTACTCGGCGGCGAAGTACGCCGCGAAGCGCCCGCCGCCGTACTCCGTGATGTAGCCCTGTACGAGCTCTGCGTCAGCCTCCGGCAGGTCGAACGGCGGTCGGTTGGTCTCGGCGAAGCCGGCGACGAGGAAGATCACGAAACCGACGAACTGCGGCACGACCATCCACAGGTTGTCCTCCTGGTAGTGGACGATCTCGGTCAGCGACAGCGTCCCGGCCATCATCACGACGCCGACCAGCGCCAGCCCCTGCGCGATCTCGTAGGAGATCAGCTGCGCGGCCGCGCGCATCGAGCCCAGGAACGCGTACTTGCCGCCGGACGCCCAGCCGCCCAGCACCAGGCCGTAGAACGCGAGGCCGCCGAAAGCGAACGCGTAGAGCACGCCGATGCTCGGGTCGATGCCGTAGAGGCCGACCTGGGTGCCGAAGATGTCGACGGTGTCCGAGAACGGGACGAGCGCGAGCGCTGCAACGGCCGTGAACATTGAGATCGCCGGCGCCAGCGCGAACATCCAGCCAATCGAGCCCGCCGGCCGGAACTGCTGCTTGAACAGCAGCTTGCCGATGTCGGCCATCGGCTGAAGCGCGCCGTAGGGACCGACGCGGTTGGGGCCGTAGCGGTGCTGGAAGCGGCCCAACAGCTTGCGCTCGGCCAACAGAACGACCGGCACGAGCTGGAAGACGACGGCGAAGATCACCAGCGCCTTGAGCAGCTGGATCCACCACGGCTCGTAGTAGCCGACCTCGGCGAAGACGATCACGGGGCGCTGCCCTGAGTGGGCGGGGTGTCGAGCCGCGCGCTCGGGGGCGCCTCGGCGTCACCCGCGCCGGCGGGGGTCAGCAGGGCCGGCGCGGAGGCCGGCTGGGGCGCGCGATCGCCGACCCTGCGGACTTCGACGAGCGGCCCGGCGAGCCGGTTGGCGGGCTCGTCGTCCGTCCCTTCGACCAGGAATACCGAGCCGCCGGGGATCGACGCACGCAGCCGCGCGGCTGCCCCTACGCGCGCGCCGTCCGATCCCACCTCGACGCGATCGCCGTCACGCACGCCCAGCCGCTCGGCGTCGGCCGGCGAGAGCTCGACCAGCTGCTGCGGGCGCATGAACTGCAGCGCGGGCGAGAGGTCGACCTCCGGCGCCGCCCAGAGCGAGCGCCAGGTGCCCAGCCGCAGCGAGCCGTTCGACGGCGCACCGTCGACGGGCGGCACGTCGAGCCGTGCGAGCTCCCAGCTGCCCGCGCCGACCGTCTCGGCAGCCGGGCCGGCGGGCCAGCGGACGCCGCGGCCGCCGATCGCGTCGAGCGACAGCCCGGCGTAGAACGGCAC
>DASQMT010000085.1:0-2368 GCA_035645355.1 Solirubrobacteraceae bacterium
TGGGAGCCGTCGGCGCGGACGCGGTGCGCGCCGGCTACGAGCGCGTCGCCGCCGCGGGTGGCGAGGTGCTCCTCGAGGCGATGGCGGCGCCGGGGGTCGAGCTGATCGTCGCCGCGCGCCGCGACGCGCTCGTGCCGGCGCTCGTGGTCGGCCTGGGCGGGGTCTGGACCGAGCTGCTCGACGACGTCGCGATCGTCCCGCTCCCGGCCTCGGCCGCGCGCGTAGAGGTGGCGCTGCGCACGCTGCGGGGCGCGGGCGTGCTCGCCGGCGCGCGCGGCGGCCCGTCGGTCGACGTCGCCGCGCTGGCTGCGCTTGCCGCTGCCGCCGGCGAGCTGCTGCTGTCGGAGCCGCTCCAGCTGCTCGAGCTCAACCCGGTGATCGTGACCCCCGGCGGCGCCGTGGCGGTGGACGCCGTCGCGCGCCGCGGCGCGTAACGCGAGCACCGCAGCGGTGTTCGGCATCAGGATGGACTCAGCCGCCGACCCCGCTGCGCTCACGCGGCTCGCCGAGGTCGCGGCGCTCACCTCGCCGGCGCCGACCCTGCGCATGCTGATGGTCGTCAACCCGTACGCGACGACCGTCTCACCGCGGCTCAGGCAGCTCGTGCTCGACGCGCTCCGGGGGCGCTTCGAGGTCGACGCGGTCGACACCCGGCGCAAGGGCCATGCGATCGAGCTGAGCCGGGACGCCGCTCGTGACGGCTACGACCTGGTGCTGGCCTTCGGTGGCGACGGCACCGTCAACGAGGCCGCCAACGGGCTCGCCGGCACGGACACCGCGCTCACCTGCCTGCCGGGTGGCGCGACCAACGTCTACTGCCGCATGCTCGGCATCCCGGGCGACGTCGTCGACGCGACCGAGCACCTGCTCGCCCGTGCCGGCCGCTGGCAACCGCGCCCGGTCGACCTGGGGCGCGTCAACGACCGCTGGTTCACGTTCTCGGCCGGCGCCGGGCTGGATGCGTCGGTCGTGGCGCGCGTAGACAGCCACCCGCACCTCAAGGCGCGCCTCGGGCCGTGGTACTACGCCCAGGCGGCGGTGACGACGTTTTTGAAGTCCTATGTCGTGAACCCGCCGCGCGTCGTCGCCTCGGCCGCCGGACGGGAGACGCGCGGCGTGAGCGTCTTCGTCCAGAACGCCCAGCCCTACACGTACTTCCGCCGCCGTCCCGTGCGGCTCGCGGCCGGCACGCACCTCGAGTCGGGCGATCTGTCCGGTGTCATCCTGGAGCGCGCGAACGCGCTCGATCTGCCGACGATCACCTTCCGGTTGCTCGCGGGCCGTGCCTCCGTCGGGCGCCACCGGCGCGTGCATTCGTTTGACGGGCTCGAGGGCCTGCGCGTGCGCTCGTTCGACGAGCGCCCGGTGCCGGTGCAGGTCGACGGCGACTTCATCGGCCACCACGAGGAGGCCGTCTTCAGCGTGCTGCCCGGCGGGCTCAGCGTGCTGAGCTGACCGGCCAGCGGGTGCGTCAGCCGCCGTGGGGGGTGACGCGGTAGGCGTCGAAGACGGCGTCGATCGCCCGCAGGCGCGTGATCGTCGACTTGAGCGTGTGGGTGTCGCCGACCTCGACGACGAAGCGGTTCTTGACCATCGGGTGGGTGACGATGCAGCGCGCCTCGACGATGTTGATCCCGGCCTCGGCGAACGTATGCGACAGGTCTTCCAGCAGCCGGTGGCGGTCCCAGCCGTCGACCTGCAGCTCGACCTTGAACGACGCCGCGGAGTCGCCGTCCCAGCTGACGGGCACGAAGCGCTCCGGGTCCTTGCGCAGCGCGGCCGCGTTCGGGCAGTCCTCGCGGTGGATCGTGATACCGCGCCCGAGCGAAACGTAGCCGAGGATCGCGTCGCCCGAGACCGGCCGGCAGCACTTGGCCAGGCGCAGCGGCACGTCCTCGACACCTTCGACCCGGATGCCGTACTTCGAGGCGTCGCCCTCCGGGCGGCGCGGCATCTTGCGCGACGCGACGAGGTCCTCCGCGACCGTCGGCTCGTCCTCGGCCGCCTCGCCCTCCTTGAGGCGCTGCATGACCTTGTTGACGACGACCTTGGCCGAGATCTTCGCTCCGCCGAGGGCGATGTAGAAGTCGTCGGCCTTGCGGAAGCCCATCTCGCGGATCACGTCCGCGAGCAGCGCCGAGCCGGTGATCTTCTGGGCGGGCAGGCCGGCCTTCTTGAGCTGCTCCTGCAGCTGCTCGCGCCCGCTGTGCTCGGAGTCCTCGCGCGACTCGGCCTTGAACCAGGCGCGGATCTTGTTGCGCGCGCGCGTCGTCTTGACCATCGCGAGCCAGTCGCGCGACGGGCCGCGCTCGCGCTTGGAGGTCAGCACCTCGACGATGTCGCCCGACTGCAGCTCGTAGTGCAGCGG
>DASQMT010000086.1:0-9090 GCA_035645355.1 Solirubrobacteraceae bacterium
GATCGACGGCACGGGTCGCGGTGGACGGGTGCGCAAGCAGGACGTGCTCGCCTACTTGGAGAACGCGCCTGCGACGGGCAACGGCGCCGACGCGCCGATGCACATCGAGTCGCCCTACAAGCCCGACGCGCCGCCCGCGCCCAAGAAGCGCCGGTCGCGCTTCGCCGATGCCGCGCGCGAGCCGGAGCCGATGCAGGCCGGCGTCGCGCCGCTCTCGCGCATGCGCAAGACGATCGGCCGCGCGATGGTCGAGTCGCTGCGGACCGCGGCGACGTGCACGACGATCGTCGAGGCCGACATGACGCGCGTCGATGCCGCGCGCAAGGCGCTCGGCGTGACGTACCTGCCCGTGATCGCGCGCGCGACGATCGACACGTTGCGCGAGTTCCCGGCGCTCAACGCGACGCTCGAGGACGACAAGCTCACGACGTACGACGGCGTGCACCTCGGTGTCGCGGTCTCGCTGGGCGCGAGCGGCGGCCTGATCGTGCCGGTGATCCGCGACGCGCAGAGGCTCTCCGTCGAGGGCCTCGCCGGGCGCATCAACGACCTCGCGACCCGGGCGCGGGAGAACTCGCTCACCCCCGACGAGGTCCGCGGCGGCTCGTTCACGATCACGAACCCCGGCGGCTACGGCTCGATCATCGCGACGCCGGTCATCAACCAGCCGCAGGTCGCGATCCTCGACACGGAGGCGATCGTCAAGCGCCCCGTGGTGAGGACTGACGACGACGGCAACGACTCGATCGCGATCCGCAAGATGACCTACCTCTGCATGAGCTGGGACCACCGCGCGCTCGACGGCGCGCTGGCGGCGCAGTTCCTGCGCGCGCTCGCCGATCGCCTGGAGGCCTGGCCGCCGGTCGGATGACTATGCGCGAGCTCTGGACCTGCCATCTCGGGACGGTCGAGTACGGCGCCGCCGCTGCGCTGCAGGAGCAGCTGCGCGAGCGCGTGATCGCCGCTGAGCTGCCGGATCTGCTGCTGCTGCTCGAGCACCCGCCGGTATACACCCTCGGGCGCCGCTCGGATCCCGCCGACCTGCCGTTCGGCGAGCAGTTCTGGCGCGACCGCGGAATCGACGTCGTCCGCACGCAGCGCGGCGGCAAGCTCACGTACCACGGCCCTGGCCAGCTCGTCGGCTACCCGATCATGCACGCTTCCGACATCCCGGTCTACGTCCGCACGATGGAGCAGGCGATCGCCACCGCGCTGGCACAGGAGGGGATCGTTTCACGCGGACGCGACCACGAGGGCCACGCCTACACCGGCGTCTGGGTGCAGGAGCGCAAGATCGCGTCGATCGGCGTGCACGTCTCGCGCGGCGTGAGCGCGCACGGCTTCGCGCTCAACGTCGACAACGACGTCGAGCCCTTCCACCAGGTCACCGCGTGCGGTTTGCCGGGAGTGCGCATGACCTCGGTCGCGCTGGAGACCGGCCGCCGCGGCACCCTGCCGTGCATGCGCCGGCAAGTCGCCTTCGCGTTCGCGCAGGCGCACGGGCTGCGCCAGCGGATCGTCACGCCGCAGCGCATCGGGGCCGCGGTCCCGCGGCCGGTACTCTCGATCGGGTGAGCACCGCACCGCCCCGGCTGCACGTCACGCGCTCGCGCGCGAATCCCGGCGGCATGGACGTGACGAAGGTGCTCGGGAGCGACACTCAGCCGTTCCGCGCGCGCAAACCGGCCTGGTTCAAGGTGCCGCCGCCGGGCGGCGCGAAATACCGCGAGCTGGCACGGCTGATCCGATCGGAGGAGCTGCACACCGTCTGCCAGGAGGCCGCCTGCCCGAACGTCGGCGACTGCTGGGAGCGCGGCACCGCGACGTTCATGATCCTCGGCGACACCTGCACGCGGCGCTGCGGCTTCTGCAACGTCAAGTCCGGCAAGCCGACCTGGAACGACCCGCTCGAGCCGCTGCGCGTCGCGCGCTCGGTCGCGCGGATGGGCCTGCGCCACGCGGTCATCACGTCGGTCGACCGCGACGACCTGCCCGACTACGGCGCCGGGGTCTGGTGCGGCGTGATCCGCTCGATCCGGATGCAGGCGCCGGCCTGCAAGGTCGAGTGCCTGACGCCCGACTTCCGCGGCGAGGAGATGCCGCTGGCGAAGGTGATCGCGGAGCGCCCGGACGTCTTCAACCACAACGTCGAGGTCGTGCCGCGGCTCTACCCGGTCGCGCGCCGCGGCTCGCGCTGGGAGCGCTCGCTGCGCGTGCTGGCCAACGCCAAGCAGCTCGGCGGGGAAGCGGTGACCACGAAATCGGGCCTGATGGTCGGGCTCGGCGAGACGCACGCCGAGCTGGTCGACGCCTTCGGCCGGCTGCGCGAGCAGGGCGTGCAAGTGCTGACCGTCGGCCAGTACCTGCGCCCGACTGAGCGCCACCTGCCGGTCGTGCGCTACTGGCACCCAGACGAGTTCGCGGCGCTGGAGGCGGCGGCCTACAGGTTGGGCTTCGAGCATGTCGCCGCCGGGCCGCTCGTGCGCTCGAGCTACCACGCCGATCAGCACGTGGAACAGCCGCTGGCGGGCAGCGGTCCGCTCGCGGCGTCCGGCTAGTTGTTCCCGCTCAAGGACAACATCCCGACGCTGCACTTTCCCGTGGTCACGGTGACGCTGATCGCTTTCTGCGTGATCGCCTACTTCATCCTTCAGGAGGGCCGGCTCGGGCTGCCCGAGGACGGTGGCGGCGACTGGCCCGTGAACATCTACGCGCTGATCCCCTGCGAGCTCTCAGGCGACGGCGACTGCGTCACGGCGCCGGGCGGGCCGTCGCCGGCCACGACCGTGCTCACGTCGATGTTCATGCATGGCTCGATCCTGCACCTGGGCGGCAACATGCTGTTCTTGTGGATCTTCGGCAACAACGTCGAAGACTCGATGGGGCCGGCCAAGTTCGTGCTCTTCTACCTGCTCGGCGGCGTCGCCGCGAGCGCGCTCCAGATCGCCGTCGACCCCGCCTCCAACATCCCCAACCTGGGCGCGTCGGGCGCCGTCGCGGGGGTGCTGGGCGGCTACCTGCTGCTGTTCCCGCGGGCGCGCGTGATCACGGTCATCTTCATCATCTTCTTCTTCACGATCGTCGAGCTGCCCGCGCTGCTGATCCTGGGCTTCTGGTTCGTGCAGCAGATCCTGTTCGGCTACTTCGACCTCAACTCCGCAGGCGCGGGCGGCGGCGTCGCCTATTTCGCCCACATCGGCGGGTTCGCTTTCGGGATGCTGGCGATCAAGCTGTTCGCCGACGAGCGCAAGCAGCGTGGGCAGATGGGGCGGGCGCGGTCGTGAGCCTCAAGCTAAAGGGGGACAGTCCCTCTTTAGGTACGGTCGTCATCCGGTTCATGCGGCCCCGTCGCGGGTAGGTCGGCGCCGTGAGGGAGCGCAGCGTCTACCAACGCCGCCGGCTCGTTGCCGGGGCCGGTCTGCTCGTGCTGCTGATCGGTATCGTCGCCGTGACAGGCGCGTTCTCAGGCGCGGACAGGCCCGCCGAGCGCAGCCGGGCGCAGGCGGCGCAAGCGACGCCCGAGCCACCCGAGCTGCCGCGCGGCGGGCGCAGCATCCTGCCCGAGAAGCGGGTCGTCGCGTACTACGGAGCGCCACAGGCGCCGGAGCTGGGCGCGCTGGGAATCGGCAAGCCGGACGACGCCGCGAAGCGCCTGGCGCGCCAGGCGCGCGCGTACGAGCGCGAGCGCCGTCCCGTGCTGCCCGCGCTGGAGCTGATCGCCGTGATCGCGAACGCGGATCCGGGTGAGGACGGCATGTACCGCTCGCGCCAGACGAACAAGGTGATCCGGCGCTACCTGCGCACCGCGCGACGCAACGAGATGCTGCTGCTGCTAGACATCCAGCCCGGCCGCTCGGACTTCTTCACCGAGACGACGCGGCTCGAGCGCTGGCTGCGCGAGCCCGACGTCGGGCTCGCAATCGACCCCGAATGGCGCGTAACCGAGGGGGAGGTGCCGGGCCAGGTGATCGGGCACGTCGAAGCGCGTGAAGTCAACGCGACCTCGGCCTGGCTCGCGCAGCTGTCGGCGCGCCACGACCTGCCCCAGAAGCTCTTCGTGATCCACCAGTTCACCGACGACATGGTCGACGACACGCAGCTCAAACCGCGCGACGAGCTGGCGATGGTGCTGAACGCCGACGGCTTCGGCAGCAAGCCCGTCAAGGTGTCGAAGTACAAGGCGTTCACGCGCGCGGCGAAGACGTTCCACCAGGGCTTCAAGCTGTTCTACGAGGAGGACGTCGGGCTGATGTCGCCGCAACAGGTCATGCGCCTGCGGCCCAAGCCCGACCTCGTCATCTACGAGTAGCGCCGCTACCGCGCCGCAAGCGCGGCACGCTCGGCCGCGAGCAGTGTCGCGCCGACCGCTCCACCGAGGTCGCCGAGCGCGGCCAGCAGCACCTCGGGCGGGTGATGGTCGGCGAACAGGTGCGGCATCATCGCCTCGCGGATCCGCTCGACGTAGGGCTCGCCCAGGCGCAGCCCAAGGCCGCCGCCGATCACCACGGCCTCGACGTCGAGGAGGTTGAGCGCCGACGCCACGCCGACGCCGATCGCCTCGACCGCCTTGTCGATCAGGTGGTGCGCGAGCTTGTCGTCCTGCTGGAGCGCCCTGGCCCAGATGCCACTCGCCAGCCGCGGCTTGTGCTTCTCCTTCATGATCTGGAAGAGCACCGTCTTGTCGCCCGCGTCGGCCCGCTCGCGCGCCTGCAGCTCCATCGCGCCGCGGCCCGCGTAGGCCTCCATGCAGCCGATCCGGCCGCACGGGCACTTGCGACCGTCGCGCTTGACGACCATGTGACCGATCTCGCCGGCGGCGCCGCGGCCCTCCCACAGCTTCCCGTCCAGCACCACGCCGCCGCCGACGCCCGTGCCCCAGAAGACGCCCAGGAGCGACCGGTAGGGCTTGGCCGCGCCGAGCTCGAACTCCGCCTGGGTGGCGACGTTGACGTCGTTGGAGAGGCCCACCGGCGCGCCCAGGGCCGCTTCGAGCGGCGCGCGCAGGTCGAACGTGCCTGCCCAGTCGGGCAGGTTGCCGGCATTAGTCACCGTACCTGCGTCGTCGTCGACCGCGCCCGGCGATCCGACGCCGACCGCGGTCAGCTCGCCGGCGCCGGCGCTCTCGGCGGCCTCCCGCAGGGCCGCGACCATCGCGCGCGCCACGTCCGCGGGGCCACCGCTGGTGGGTGTCGGATGCCGTGCGGTCCCCAGGACCTCGTGGTCCGCGTCCGTCACGACGGCCTGGATCTTGGTGCCGCCGAGGTCGATACCGCCGTAGCGCGCCATCACCGCTCCTCCCTACCCGGTCGCCTGCGGATGCTCGCATACCGATTCGCTAGCGTGCCTCGCGCCGACCCGAGCGTTCGATCGGAGACCGCAGCCGTGGACCTCAACGACACCCCCCGACTGGCCGCGTACCGCGAGACAGTCCGCGCCTGGCTCGCGGAGCATGCGCACGAGGCGCCCGCCGCCCGGGGAGACGACGACGCGCACGTGGCGGCGCGACGCGTCTGGCAGCGGCGCCTGGCGGAGGGCGGCCTGGCGGCGGTGACCTGGCCCGCCGAGTACGGCGGCGCGGGCCTCGGGCCGCTCGAGCAGGTCGTCGTCAACCAGGAGATCGGGCGCGCCGGCGTACCGGGCATATTCGACATCATCGGCGTCGGGATGCTCGGCCCGACGCTGATCGCGCACGGGTCCGAGGAGCAGAAGCAGCGCCACCTGGGTCCGATGCTGACCGCCGAGGAGGTCTGGTGCCAGTTGTTCTCCGAGCCCGCGGCAGGCTCCGACCTCGCGGGCGTGCAGACGCGTGCCGAGCGGCACGAGGACGGCTCCTGGCGGCTCTCGGGGCAGAAAGTCTGGACCACGAACGCGCAGTACGCCGCCTTCGGTCTGTTGCTCGCGCGCACGAATCCCGACGTGCCGAAGCACAAGGGCCTGACGATGTTCATCGTGCCGATGGACGCCGAGGGCGTCACGGTGCGGCCGCTGCGCCAGGTCTCCGGCGAGGCCCACTTCAACGAGGTCTTCCTCGACGAGGTGCGGCTCGCGCCCGGCTCGCAGGTGGGGCCGGTGGATGGTGGCTGGGGAGTCGCCATGACGACGCTCATGTACGAGCGCGTGACCATCGGGCTCGGCGGCGAGGGCTTCGGCTGGCGCGCCGATCGCTTCGCGCACGCGCTGCTCGCCGATGAGGCATGCACGCGCGACGCCGAAACGCGGCGTCGCTTCGGCGAGATCGCGACCGACTTCCTGGCGCTGCGGTTCACGGGCTACCGCATGCTCACCTCCTTGCGGCGCGGCCAGATCCCGGGTGCCGAAGGCGCACTGGCGAAGGTGACGACGATCCGGGCGGCGATCGCCGCGGGCGACCTGATCTGCGACGTGCTGGGTCCCGCCGGGCTGTCCGCTGACCGCTTCGGCGTGCTCGTGTCCGACATGCCGGGCCTGAAGTCGGCCGGCGGGACCGAGGAGATCCTGCGCAACATGGTCGGTGAGCGCGTGCTGGGGCTGCCGCCTGAGCCACGGCTGGACAAGGGCATCCCGTTCTCGGAGCTGCGCGCGAAGGAGCGCGCCGACCGGCTCGTCGCCGCCGGCGGCGAGCCCGCATGAACTTCGCCCTCTCCGACGAGCAGGAGCTCCTCAAGGAGGCGGCGCGCGGCGCGCTGTCGCGCTTTCCCACCGTCGCCGCGGCGCGCGCGGCGCTCGACGGGGCGCCGCCGCCCGACCTCTGGCCGACCGCCGTCGAGGCCGGCTGGCCCGGGCTGCTCGTGTCCGAGGTCAGCGGCGGTGCCGGACTGACCGTGTTGGAGGCGACGCTCGTGTTCGAGGAGCTCGGCCGCGTGCTCGCGAGCGTCCCGCTGCTGGGTCACCTGCCGGCCACGCTGCTGCTCGACCGCGCGGGCTCCGAGCTGACCGCGGCGCTCGCGGCGGGCCACACGCGCGCCGCGTTCGTCCCCGCGCGCCCGCCGACCGACCTCGGCGAGGGCTGGAGCGTCGACCCGCTGCTCGGCCTGACCCGCGCACCCGCGCCCGTGCTCGACGATGGCCGGGTTAGCGGCACCGTCGCCTGGGTGCCCGATGCGCCCGGCGCCGAGCACCTCGTCGTGGTGCTCGACGATGGCCGCGCTGCGCATGTGCACGCGGCCCACGCGACCATCGAGCCGGCGTCGATCTACGACATGACGCGCGCGCTCGGGCATGTGACGTTCGACGCCACGCAGGCCACGCTGCTCGCGCTCGGCCCGGACGACACCGCGGCCGCCTGGTACGTCGCCCAGGCATTGCTGGCGGCCGAGGCGGTCGGCGCGATCGACGTCGCGCTCGCGACGAGCGTCGCCTACGCCAAGGAGCGCCACACGTTCGGCCGTGCGATCGGCTCCTACCAGGCGGTGAAGCACGAGCTCGTCGAGATGTTGCGCGGACTCGACAACAGCCGCTCGCTGATGTACTACGCCGGCTGGGCCGCGCAGAACCAGCCGGACGAGTTCGCGCTGGCGGCGTCCGCCTTCCGGCTCGCCGCCGGAAAGGCCTTCGACCACGCGGCGCGCGCGCAGATCTCCGTCCACGGCGGCATCGGCGCGACCTGGGAGCACGACGCTCCGCTGTACTTCCGGCGCGCGCAGCTCTCGCGCCGGCTGCTCGGCGGCACCGCCGGCGCTGCGGATCGCGTGGCGGGCGAGCTGCTGACCGCGGCCCGTCTCCGCGACGCCGCGGCCTAGCGCCGGCCGATCACTTGACGCACCAGCGGCAGCAGCACGGAGCGCGGCACGAGCCGGCCGCCGACCATGATCGCGCGGTTGAGCGAGCCGGGGATCACGCTGCGGCGGCCGGCGACCATTCCGTCGATCGCGGCCCGCGCAACATCGGCTGCCTCGGTGAAGAGGATCTCGGGCAGCGCCACCTCCGCGTCGCGGGCCTCCGCGCGCACTCCGAACTCCGTGTGGGTGAAGCCGGGGCACAGGCAGGTGACGCTCACGCCGGTGCCGCTCAGCTCCGTGTGGACGGCCTCCGAGAACGACTGCACGAACGCCTTGCCGGCGGCGTAGGTCGCGAAGCCGGGCACCGGCTGGAACGCCGCGGTCGAGGCCACGTTCAGTATCGCGCCCGCGCCGCACTCGACCAGCGGGCCGATGAAGGCGCCCGTGAGGTGGTGCAGGGCCTCCACGTTGAGCCGCACGACGTCCTGCTCGCGCTCGAGGTCCGCGTCGAGCAGCGTGGTGACCGTGCCGAAGCCGGCGTTGTTGCAGAGCCCGACGACCGTCCGCTGACCCTGCTCGAGCCGGCCGATCAGCGCACGCCGCTCGTCCGCATCGATCAGGTCGCAGGGCTCGACGCCCGCATGGACGCCGTACGACTCGAGCTCCCCGGCGAGCGCGCGCAGCCGCTCGACGCGGCGGGCGACGAGCACGACGTTGTAGCCGCGCCGCGCGAGCTCGCGCGCGAGCTCCGCGCCGATGCCGGCCGACGCTCCGGTGACCACGACGGTGCTCTCGGACGTAGCAGGAGGTAGGGCCATGTCGATCGATTGTCTCCGATGATGGAGGTCTGGACGCATCATCGATGGCGCTTCCCCTTGCCGCCGCGGCACAGGTTCCCGCTCGCGAAGTACGAGCTGCTGGCCGACCGCGTGGTCGCGGACGGGCTCGTGGCCCCGCATGGGCTGCACGAGGCCGCTCCCGCCGGCTGGGACGAGCTGGCCGCCGTCCACGATCGCGGGCTGCTCGCGCGCATCCGCGACGGTGACCTGAGCGTGCGCGAGCAGCGCGGCCTCGGGCTGCCCTGGTCGCCCGAGCTGGTCGAGCGTGGGCGCCGCTCCGTCACGGGGACCGTCGCTGCCGCCCGGCATGCGCTCGGGCACAGCGTCGCGCTCAACCTGGGCGGCGGCACGCACCATGCGGGCCGTGCCTTCGCGCGCGGCTATTGCCTCTTCAACGACGTCGGGGTCGCGGTCGCTGCGCTGCGGCGCGACGGGCTCGCCGAGCGCGTGCTCGTGGTCGACTGCGACGTGCATCAAGGCGACGGCAGCGCCGACATCTTCGCGTCCGACCCGCGTACGTTCACGCTGTCGCTGCACGGCGCGCGCAACTACCC
>DASQMT010000087.1:0-15276 GCA_035645355.1 Solirubrobacteraceae bacterium
GCCCGCGCCGGCCCAGATCAGCGGCCGCTCGGCGGCGTCGATGAGGGGGTAGGGGTCGCCGCGCTCCGTCTCGATCGGAGCGTAGCCCGTCCCCTCGCCGCGGTCGATCTCGACCTCGGCGGCGAGCAGGTCGGTCGGAACCTCGAGGTAGAACGGGCCGCCGTGGGGAGCGAAGGCGTGTGCTGGCAGCGATCCGAGCTGCCACGCGGCATCGATGACGGCGGTGCCGCTCGTCACCGGCCCGAACATGTCCGCCTGGCCGCTCGTCTCGTGCAGCACGCCGCGGTAGACGCCCTCGCGCCGCAGCGTCGTCGGGATGTCGGTCGCGATCACGAGGATCGGCGTGCGCGAGGCCCACGCCTCGCCGACGGCGCCGAGCGTGTTCGCCGCACCCGGCCCGGTCGTCGTCAGCGCCACCCCGAGCTTGCCGCTCGCACGCGCATATCCGTCGGCCGCATAGGCCGCGGCCTGCTCGTGGCGCACGCCGACGAGCCGGATAGGGGACTCGCGCAGCGCCTCCCAGAGCGCGAGGTTGTGCACGCCCGGAAGCCCGAAGCAGACCTCGACCCCGGCCTCCTCGAGCTGCGTGACGATCGCGTGCGCACCGGTGGGCATCGACGCATTAGACACGCTTCATGGAATCTGGGTATCCCGGTCGCATGTCACTCATGACCACGATCTCCAGACTCGCCCGTTCGCCGCAGGGTCGCCGCCTGGCCCAGCAGGCCATGTCCTACGCGCGCAGCCCCTCCGGCAAGCGCAAGATCGAGCAGGCGCGGGCGCAGCTCGCGGCGCGGCGCAAACCCGGGCCACGCTGAGCGGCGCGCGCCAACCTTGACACAACTGTGTCAGGGTGCGCTACCCTGGCGTTCACATGGACGCCCTGACGATCCACGAAGCTGCCCAGACCACCGGTTGGTCGCCGCGCATGCTCCGCTACGTCGAGCGCGTCGGCCTCGTGACTACGGAGCGCTCCGGCGCGGGTTACCGCCTCTACGGTCCCGCCGAGCTGCAGCGCCTGCGGACACTGCGCGAGCTCCTGGACGAGCACGAGCTCGGACTCTCCGATGTCGCGTTCGCGCGCCGGTTGCAGTCCGACGCGGGGCTGCGAGCGGCTGTTGACGGCTGGCTCGAGGCCACGGCCGAGCGTCCTGAGCACGTCCCGGCGCCCGACTGGCTGCGCTGGGAGCAGGAGAAGCATTCGAAGCTGCTGGCCGTCGCGTCGGCGCAGAGACCCACGACCCTGATGGAGACCCGATGACCACGACCACGACCGACTACAAGGTGGCCGACATCGGCCTCGCCGATTATGGCCGCAAGGAGATCGAGCTCGCCGAGCACGAGATGCCGGGCCTGATGGCGCTGCGCGAGGAGTTCGGCCCCACCCAGCCGCTCAGTGGCGCGCGCATCACCGGCTCGCTGCACATGACGGTCCAGACCGCGGTGCTGATCGAGACGCTGACCGCTCTCGGCGCCGACGTGCGCTGGTGCTCGTGCAACATCTTCTCCACGCAGGATCACGCGGCCGCCGCGATCGCCGCCGCAGGGGTGCCGGTGTTCGCCTGGAAGGGCGAGACGCTGGAGGAGTACTGGTGGTGCACCGAGCAGGCGCTGACATGGCCCGAGGGCGGTCCGAACATGATCCTCGACGACGGCGGTGACGCGACGCTGCTCGTGCACAAGGGCGTCGAGTACGAGGCCGCGGGCGCGGTGCCCGCTCCCGAGTCGGCGGAGAACGAGGAGTTCGCGCTGATCCTCGGGCTGCTCACGCGCACCCTCTCGGAGGACCCTCAGCGCTGGACGCGCGTCGCGGCCGACATCAAGGGCGTCACGGAGGAGACCACGACCGGCGTGCACCGGCTCTACCAGATGCACGAGGCCGGCCAGCTGCTGTTCCCGGCGATCAACGTCAACGACTCCGTGACGAAGTCGAAGTTCGACAACCTCTACGGCTGCCGGCACTCGCTGATCGACGGCATCAACCGCGGCACCGACGTGATGATCGCCGGCAAGACCGCGGTGATCCTCGGCTACGGCGACGTCGGCAAGGGCTGCGCGGTCTCGCTGCGCGGCCAGGGCGCGCGCGTACTGGTCACCGAGGTCGACCCGATCTGCGCGCTGCAGGCGGCGATGGAGGGCTACCAGGTCGTGACGCTCGAGGACGTCGTCGAGACCGCCGACATCTTCATCACGGCGACGGGCAACTTCAACATCATCACCGCCGCCGACATGGCGCGCATGAAGCACCAGGCGATCGTCGGCAACATCGGCCACTTCGACAACGAGATCGACATGGCCGGCCTGGCCGCGTACGAGGGGATCGAGCGGGTCAACATCAAGCCCCAGGTCGACAAGTGGGTGTTCCCGGACGGCCACGCGATCCTCGTGCTCTCCGAGGGCCGGCTGCTGAACCTGGGCAACGCTACCGGCCACCCCAGCTTCGTGATGTCGTCGTCGTTCTCGAACCAGACGATCGCGCAGATCGAGCTGTTCACCAAGCGCGACGAGTACGAGACCAACGTGCACGTGCTCCCCAAGCACCTCGACGAGAAGGTCGCGCGGCTGCACCTCGGCGCGCTCGGCGCCAAGTTGACCGAGCTGCGTCCGGAGCAGGCCGCCTACATCGGCGTGCCGGTCGGCGGCCCGTACAAGCCGGACCACTATCGCTACTAGGCAAGCACCTTCTCGGGATGCGGGCGTGGCCGCCGGCCGCGCCCGCATCGAGTGGGCGGACGGGCAGATGCCCGTCCTGCGCTCGATCAGGGAGCGGCTCGCGGAAGAGCGACCGCTCGCGGGCCTGCGCGTCGGCGCGTGCCTGCACGTAACAGCCGAGACCGCCTGTCTGGCGCGGGCGCTCGTCGCTGGGGGCGCCGACGTGGCGCTCGCCGCGGCGAACCCGCTCACCACGCAGGACGAGGTCGCGGCGGCGCTGGCCGCGGAGGGATGCGCGACCCACGGCCGGCGCGGCGAGGACGCTGACGCCTACGTCGCGGGCGTCGTCGCGGTCGTGGACGGCGCGCCGCAGGTGACGCTCGACGACGGGGCCGACCTGCTCATGCTCGTGCATTCCGCGCGCCCCGAGTTGCTGGACGGCTTGATCGGGGGCACCGAGGAGACGACCACCGGACTGGTGCGGCTGCGTGCGCTCCAGGCCGAGGGCCGTCTCGCGTGTCCGGTGATCGCCGTCAACGAGGCGCGCACCGAGCGCCTCTTCAACGATCACTACGGCACCGGGCAGTCGACGCTCGACGGGATCTTGCGCGCGACCAACCTGCTGATGGCCGGCAAGACGCTCGTCGTGCTCGGCTACGGCTGGACCGGCAAGGGCGTCGCGCTGCGCGCGCGCGGCGCCGGCGCGCAGGTGATCGTCTGCGAGGTCGACCCGATGCGCGCGCTCGAGGCGCGCATGGAGGGCTTCGAGGTGATGCCCGCGCTGGTGGCGGCCGAGCGCGGTGACGTGTTCGTGACCGTGACCGGCAACCGCGACGTGCTCTCGCGACCCCACTTCGAGCGGATGAAGGACGGCGCGCTGCTCGCGAACGCCGGCCATTTCGACGTCGAGATCGACCTCGCGGCGCTGCGGGCGGCGGCCACTGACGAGCCGCGCGAGGTGCTGCCACTGGTGACTCAGTTCGACGTCGATGGGCGGCGGCTCAACCTGATCGCCTCGGGCCGGGTGGTCAACCTGGCCGCAGGCCAGGGCCACCCCGCCGCCGTGATGGACATGTCGTTCGCCAACCAGGTGCTGGCGGTGGAGCACCTCGTGGCCCACGGCGCGCAGCTCGGCGCGGGCGTGCATCCGGTGCCAGAGGCCGTCGACCGCGAGGTCGCGCGGCTCAAGCTCGCCTCGCTCGGCGTCGAGATCGACGCGCTGTCCGAGGCGCAGGCTGCCTACCTTCGCGGCTGGCTAGCATCGTGACGCGATGAGCGCGGAGGGGTTGCGGGCCAGCATCGCGAAAATGCGCGGCGAAGGCGTCCCGGACGCAGTGATCGCCGGGTTCCGCCACTACTACGAGCAGCTCGCCTCGGGCGCCTCGGGCATGGTGCCGGAGGACGAGATCGATCCCGCGCGCGCGGTGGCCGATCTCGACGACCTGCCCGCCGGTGACGCACCGCTGGACGAGGCGGTGGTGGTCAAGCTCAACGGCGGGCTCGGGACCTCGATGGGCATGAGCCGCGCGAAGTCGCTGCTCGAGGTCAAGGACGGGCTCGCGTTCCTCGACGTGATCGCGCGCCAGGTGCTCGCGCTGCGCGAGTCCAGCGGCGCTCGGCTGCCGCTCGTCCTGATGAACTCGTTCTACACGCGCGACGACTCGCTCGCGCTGCTCGAGCGCTACGACGGGCTCGCTTCCGACGTGCCGTTCGACTTCGTGCAGCACAAGGAGCCGAAGCTGCTCGTCGACGGGCTCACGCCTGCCGACTGGCCGGCGGATCGAAGCCTCGAGTGGTGCCCGCCTGGCCACGGCGACATCTATCCCGCGCTGATGACCTCGGGGATGCTCGCGCGGCTGCTCGAGCGCGGCTATCGCTACGCGTTCATGGCCAACGCGGACAACCTCGGCGCGGTGCTCGACCCCCGGATCCTCGCCTGGATGGCGTCGGAGCGGCTGCCATACGTCTGCGAGGTCACCGATCGCACTGAGGCTGACAAGAAGGGCGGTCACGTCGCGGTGCTCAAAGAGACCGGCGGCCTGATCCTGCGCGAGACGGCGCAGACGCCCGAGGAGGACATGGACGCGTTCACCGACGTCGAGCGCCACCCCTACTTCCACGTGAACAACCTGTGGGTCGACCTGCGGGCGCTCGATGCGCTGCTGCGCGAGCGCGACGGCGTCCTCGGCCTGCCGATGATCGTCAACGAGAAGACGCTCGACCCGTCCGACTCCTCCTCGCCGGCGGTGTACCAGCTCGAGACGGCGATGGGGGCGGCGATCGGCGTCTTCGAGGGAGCGCGGGCGATCCGCGTGCCGCGCTCGCGCTTCGTGCCGGTCAAGAAGACGTCGGACCTGCTCGTACTGCGCTCGGACGCCTACCGTCTGGCTGATGGCGCCCGGATCGAGCTCGCGGACGGCCGGACGGCCGCGCCGCTGGTCGAGCTCGACGACGAGCACTTCAAGCTGCTGGCCGACTTCGACGCGCGCTTTCCGGAGGGCCCGCCGTCACTGGTCGAGGCGGAGCGGCTGGCCGTGGAGGGCGACGTGACGTTCGGCCGCGGCGTTTCGGTGCGCGGCTCCGTGAGCGTGCGCGGGCCGCGGCGGATCGAGGACGGGGCGGAGCTCAGCGGCTGAGCGGTCGTGGTGCGAGAACGTCAACTGCGACATTAACGGGGAGGGTCTCGAGGTGGGCGGCGGTCCCGGGCGCTTTCACCTCCCCATGAGGGGGCAAAGCGCCCAGCGACATCATCCCGGGTCCCGGGCGCCTTGACGTACATAGTGACGGTCAAGGCGCCCAGGAGCCCGCCTTCGCGTTCGAACCCGCTGCCTTAATGCCGCAGTTGACTTCGAAGCGCCAAACCGACGTCCTACGTCGCGTGGCGCTCCACCCGCTGCTCCTCCTCCTCGGACTCGCTCAGCATGCGCGCGAACAGCCACGCGAGCGCGATCCCCATGACGATCGACTGCTCGAGCGCCATGATCAGACCTGCAACCTGCTGGTCGGTCGCGGCGCTCATTCCCCAGCGCTCGCCGGGCAGGTCGTAACCGTCGTAGAGCAGGTTCGGCGCGAACGCCAGCAGGATCCCGAGGAATCCGACCAGGATCTTCGTCGACGCCATGTAGGCGACGGGCCCCATTCCGCCGAGTCGCAGCCGCGAGCGGATCGGCGAGAGCAGGTGCCACCAGTACAGGAGCCCGGCGGCGCCGAAGCTGAGGTGCTCGAGCGTATGCACCCAGCTGTGCTCCAGTGCGGCGTCGTAGAGCGCCGGCACGTGCCAGAGCCACATCACGCCGACGTATGCGATCACCCCGAACCACGGCGAGGCGAACGGGCCGGCGGCGCGCTCGATGCGGTGGACGCGGCGCGTGGCCGGGCGCAGGATGTGGCGCGTGAGCCCGAGCGTGAGCAGGATCGCGGCGACGTCGGCGACCAGCAGGTGCTGGACCATGTGCATCGAGGCGAGCTGCTCGCCGAGCCGGTCGACGGGCGAGATCAGCGCGAGAAAGAGCGCCAGCACGCCGGCGCACCACGCGGCCAGCCGCCAGCCTGACGCCGCGCGCGCGCCGCCTTCGCGCCGCGCGGTCCGCCAGCGCGCGACGTACACACCGAAGTAGCCCGCCAGCGCGAGCAGCACGATCGGCGCGAAGGTCCACGAAAGCTCGACGGACAAGGCACAGGATTGTGACGTTCGCATGGTGTTCCGTGCGTTCGCCGGCGGCAGCATGCCGGCCATGCGACGACCCACGAAGCGCGGCCGCGGCACGCGCGGGCGACGACGGCACACTCGGTACGGCGCCGCATGACCCCGCGCGGGCTGGCAGAGCTGCTGGCGATCGTCGCGCCGCCCGCGTGCGTCGCGTGCCGTGAGCCCCTGCAACGCGCGGACGAGCAGCTGTGTGCCGGCTGCTTGCGCGAGCTGCCGTGGCTGCGTGGCCGGCGGTGCCCGCGCTGCGGGTTGCCGCGCCACCGGCGCGGCGGGTGCCCGGCCGCGGGAGCGGCGTTCGCGCGCTCGTGGGCGCCGATGGCCTACGAGGGGCCGGCCCGCGCGCTCGTCGCGGCGCTCAAGTTCCGCGCCGCATTGCCCGTCGTGCACCTGATGGCCGCGCAGGTCGCCGCCACGCTGCCGTCGGAGCTTCGGCGCGGGGTGGTCGTCCCCGTACCGGCCCAGCCCGCGCGAAGGCGGGCGCGGGGCTTCGACCCGGCGGGGGCGCTCGCAGGCGCACTCGCGGATCGCCTGGAGCTGCCGCTCGCACCCGTGCTCACGCGTCATGACCGCGCGGCGCGCCAGACGCGGGCGGGACGGAGCGCGCGGCGGGCCGCCGGACGGCTCGACGTACGCGCCGCCGCCGCTCCGGGGGCGCTGCCGGTCCTGCTCGTCGACGACGTGCACACGACCGGCGCGACGCTGGCCGTGTGCGCTGCCGCCCTGGCGGCCGCGGGCGCCCGGGACATCGCCGCGGTCACCTATGCCCGCACGCTCGAGGCGTCGTGAGGCCGACAAAGCCGACCCGCGGACCCTCCACAACCCGGGCCGCGTGGCCTAGCATCGGAGCGGTCCGGCACCCACCGGCTCGACGAGAGGAGCCTGCTTCCCATGCACATCGAGGTAAAGGGACGCAACCTTGCGGTCACCGACGAGTTGCGCGAGACGGTCGCGCGCCGCTTCGAGAAGGTCGCCAAGCAGGTGAGCGAGCTGGCGGTGCTGGAGGTCGAGCTGCTGGAGGAGCGCAACCCCGCCAATCCCGACAACCAGGTGGCCGAGGCGACACTGCGCCTGAAGGGAACGACGCTGCGGGCGCGCGAGAGCTCGCGCGACATCAAGCACTCGATCAACCTGATCTCCGAGGAGCTGGCGCGGCAGGTCAAGCGCCACCGCGACAAGCGTCGCCGCAGGCGCGAGGCACGCGCCGCGACGCCGATCCCGGCGGACGGTGCCGAGCTCGTCGGCGAGGGCCCGGAGGAGGCCGCCGCGGCGTCGTAGCGGAGCCATTGATCGGTCCCGAAACGGTCCAGGGCGACTCCCGCAGGCCACTATCCTCTGAACCATGACGCTCCTGGATCGCGCTCTCCGACTCGGCGAAGGCAAGCAGTTCAAGCAGTACGCGAAGCGCGTCGACCGCATCAACTCCTGGGAGCCGGAGCTCGAGCTGCTCGACGACGACGAGCTGCGCGCACAGGCCGACTCGTTGCGCGAGCGGGCTCGCAACGGGGAGCCGCTCGACGACCTGCTGCCCGAGACGTTCGCGGTGGTGCGCGAGACGTCGCGGCGCACGATGGGCATGCGCCACTTCGACGTGCAGATGATCGGCGGGATGGTGCTCCACGGCGGCTCGATCGCCGAGATGAAGACGGGCGAGGGCAAGACGCTCACGGCGACGCTGGCGGTTGCGCTCAACGCGCTGGCCGGCAAGGGCGTCCACCTCGTGACGGTCAACGACTACCTGGCGCGCCGCGACGCGGAGTGGATGGCGCCGATCTACCACGGCCTCGGGCTCTCGATCGGCGTGCTGCAGAACATGCAGCCCTACGAGGAGAAGCGGGCGGCCTACGCGGCCGACATCACGTACGGCACCAACTCCGAGTTCGGATTCGACTATCTGCGCGACAACATGGCGACGTCGCTGGAGGAGAAGGTCCAGCACGGCGGCCGCATCGGCGAGGACGGCAAGCCGATCGGGATGCACCACTACGCGATCGTCGACGAGGTCGACAACATCCTGATCGACGAGGCGCGCACACCGCTGATCATCTCCGGCGCGCCTGAGCAGGCGGCGGAGCTGTACGTCCGCTTCGCCAAGCTCGCGCGCGTCATGCAGCCGGGCAAGCGCCCCGAGGGCATGGATCCCAGGACGAAAAAGGAGTTCACCGCCGACTTCGACTACGAGTTCGACGAGAAGCACAAGACCGTCTCCGTCACGGAGCAGGGCGTCGAGAAGGCGGAGCGCTTCCTCGGCATCGACAACCTGTACCGCGCGGAGAACGGGCCGCTCGTCAACCACCTGAACCAGTCGCTCAAGGCGGAGTCGCTCTACAAGCGCGACGTCGACTACGCCGTCGTCGACGGCGAGGTCAAGATCATCGACGAGTTCACTGGCCGGATCCTCGACGGGCGGCGCTGGTCCGAGGGCCTGCACCAGGCGGTCGAGGCGAAGGAGGGCGTCCGGGTCCAGGAGGAGAACCAGACGCTCGCGACGATCACGCTGCAGAACTACTTCCGCATGTACTCGCGGCTCGCCGGGATGACCGGCACGGCGCTGACCGAGGCCAACGAGTTCATGAAGATCTACAAGCTGCCGGTCGTGCAGATCCCGACGAACCAGCCGATGATCCGCGCCGACCGCAACGACCAGGTCTTCAAGACCAAGGGCGGCAAGTGGGCGGCGGTCGTCAAGGAGATCGAGGAGCGCCACGTCAAGGGCCAGCCCGTGCTCGTCGGCACGATCTCGGTCGAGGTCTCCGAGCACCTCGGCGCTCAGCTCGCGGCCAAGGGCATCCCGCACACGGTGCTGAACGCCAAGCCCGAGCACGCCGAGCGCGAGGGTGCGACCGTCGCCGAGGCAGGTCGCCCCGGGGCAGTCACGATCGCGACCAACATGGCCGGCCGCGGCGTCGACATCAAGCTCGGCGGCAACCCCGAGCACCTGACGCAGGTCGAGCTCGCGAAACTGGGGCTGCGACCGGGTGACCCCGACTACGAAGAGCGCTTCAAGCAGGTGCTGCCGGCGATCGAGGGGCGCGTGGCGGAGGGTCGCGAGCAGGTCGTCGAGGCCGGTGGCCTGTTCATCATCGGGACCGAGCGTCACGAGTCGCGCCGGATCGACAACCAGCTGCGCGGCCGCTCGGGCCGCCAGGGCGATCCGGGCGAGTCGCGCTTCTTCCTGTCCGCCGAGGACGACCTCGTACGGCTGTTCGCGGGCGACCGGATCTACCGCATCCTCGACCGCCTCGGTCCCGTCGGCGAGGGGGGCGAGGAGGAGCCGATCGAGGCCAAGATGCTCTCGAAGCAGATCGAGAACGCCCAGCGCAAGGTCGAGGAGCAGAACTTCCTGATCCGCAAGCGCGTGCTCGAGTACGACGACGTCATGAACCAGCAGCGCGAGGTCGTCTACCAGTACCGCGACCGCGTGCTCGAGGGCCAGGACATGAGCGAGACGGCGCGCGAGCAGGTCGCCGAGGTGATCGAGCGGCTCGTAGAGGAGTACACGCCCGGCGACTACCTCGAGGACTGGGACCTGGACGGCCTCTGGGTGCAGCTCGACCAGATCTTCCGCGTCGACTTCGGCGTCGAGGAGCTCGACCGCGAGGGCCTCGACCGCGAGGGGCTCGTGCAGCTGCTGGTCGAGGATGCCCTGAAGCTCTACGAGGAGCGCGAGTCCGAGCTGGGCGAGGAGCTCATGCGCGCGCTGGCGCGCTTCCTGCTCCTCCAGATCATCGACCAGCGCTGGCGCGAGCACCTCTACGACATGGACTACCTGCGCGAGGGCATCCACCTGCGCGGGTTCGCCCAGATCGACCCGCTGGTCGCTTACAAGAACGAGGGCTTCACGCTCTTCCAGGACCTGATGAACAGCATCTGGTCCGACTTCGCGCGGATGGTCTACAACGTCGAGGTCGAGGTCGATCAGCCCAACGGCGACGGCCCGCTGCCGGGCCAGCCCGACGGCGACGGCACCGCGGCGCTGAACTACTCCGGCGGCACGCTCGAGGATCAGCCCAATGCGTACGGCGACGCGATGGATCCCGACGACGCCTCAGGGACCGCTGCGCGCGGGCGCGCGCCCGGCGGGACGGTCGTCGAGCAGCGCCGCGTCGACGAGCACGAGCAGCTGGGTCGCAACGACCCCTGCTGGTGCGGCTCGGGCAGGAAGTTCAAGAAGTGCCACGGCGCCTGAGCGCCGCGCGCTTCAGCCGTCGGCGTTGATGCGCGCGATCAGCTCGGCCTGGGCCGCGGCCGCGCGCTCGTTCTCGACCTGGCAGGTGCCGGCCGCGTCGTGACCGCCGCCGCCGTACTCGAGCATCAGCCCGCCGACGACGGTAGTGCTGGAGCGGTCGAGGATCGACTTGCCGATCGCGAAGACCGTGTTCTGCTGCTTCAGGCCCCAGAGCACGTGAATCGAGATGTTGCACTGGGGGAACAGCGCGTAGATCTGGAAGCGGCTCGTCGGGTGGATGACCTCCTCGTCGCGCAGGTCGAGGACCACGAGGTTGTCGTGGACGACCGCGCAGCGCAGGATCTGCTCGTTCGCCGCCTCGGCGTGGGCGCGGTAGAGCGCGACCCGCTCGGCGACATCAGGGGAGGCCAGCACCTCGTCGGCGCTCAGCCGCGTGCAGGCGTCGACCAGCTGCATCATCAGCTGGTAGTTCGAGATGCGGAACTCGCGGAAGCGGCCGAGCCCCGTGCGCGGGTCCATCAGGAACGAGAGGAAGATCCAGCCGTGCGGCTCGAGGATCTCGTCCTCGGAGAAGCGCGCCGCATCGGCCTTGTCGACGGCATGCATGAGCCCTTCGGAAATGCCGGGGAAGCGGTCCGCGCCGCCGAAGTGGTCGTAGACGACGCGCGCGGCGGACATCGCGTCGGCGCTGATCACGTGATTCTCGGCGGTGCCGTCGAGCCGCTCGAGCTCGGAGTCGTGATGGTCGAACGCCAGGTGGACGCCCGGCACGTAGGGCAGGTTCGTCGTGATATCGCGGTCGGTCAGCTCGACCTTGCCGTCCTGCATGTCCTTCGGGTGTACGAAGAGGATGTCGTCGAGCATGCCGAGCTGCTTGAGCAGCGCAGCGCACACGAGCCCGTCGAAATCCGAGCGCGTGACCAGCCGGTAGCGCTCCACCTGCCGTGTCGAATTCGTGGTCGCCATGGCTGGTTGGATCGGCAGATCCGGCCGCGAGCTGAAGATCGCGGCACGGATACACTCAGCCGACGATGGCGAGCCCGCAGACCCGGACGACCCCGCAGCGCCTCGCCGCCATCCGCGAGCAGATGTCCCTGCTCGCGGACTACCTTTGACCCGCTCGGGCTGAGGGAGCGGGCCTCCGAGCTGGAGGCACGGATGGGTCAGAGCGGGTTCTGGGACGAGCCGGAAGCCGCCGCGAAGGTGAATGCCGAGTATGCGCGCATCCAGCGCCGGCTCGAGAGCTTCGAGCAGCTCGAGGCCGATGCGGGCGACCTCGACGGGCTCGTCGAGCTGACGGAGGAAGACCCCGAGATGGAGGCCGAGCTGGAGGAGACACTCGCCTCGGTCGAGCAGCGCCTGGCGACGCTGGAGGAGCAGCGCCTGTTCACGGGCGACTATGACGCGGGCGACGCGCTGGTAACGATCAACGCCGGCGCCGGCGGCACCGACGCCCAGGACTGGGCCGAGATGGTGCTGCGCATGATGATGCGCTGGGCCGAGCGGCGCGGCTTCAAGGTCGAGCTGCTCGAGGCCAGCCCGGGCGAGGAGGCCGGGATCAAGTCGGCCACCTTCCGCGCCACGGGCGAGAACGCCTATGGCCTGTACTCGGCCGAGAAGGGCGTGCACCGGCTCGTGCGGCTATCGCCGTTCGACTCCGCCAACCGGCGCCAGACCTCCTTCGCCGGGGTCGAGGTGGCCCCGGTCGTCGAGGAGGCCGGCGAGCTCGAGATCGAAGAGGACGACCTCCAGATCGACACCTACCGCGCCTCCGGCGCCGGCGGCCAGCACGTCAACAAGACGGACTCCGCGGTGCGCATCACGCACAAGCCCAGCGGCATCGTCGTGCAGTGCCAGAACGAGCGCTCGCAGTCGTCGAACCGCGCGACCGCGATGGCGATGCTGCGCTCGAAGCTGATCGAGGCGGAAGAGCGGCGGCGCAAGGAGGAGATCGCGCGCGAGCGCGGCGAGGCCCAGGACGTCAACTTCGGCTCGCAGATCCGCTCCTACGTCCTGCACCCGTACACGATGGTCAAGGACCACCGCACCGACTTCGAGGTAGGCAACGCCAACGGCGTGCTCGACGGCGACCTCGACGGTTTCGTGCACGCGTACCTGATGGCGAGCACGAAGACGGCGTAGACCCGAGCCACCCGCGGCTAGCATGTGGTCGCCATGACCATAAATGCCTCCGCGGTCGACGCCGCACTGATCGACCGCGCGCTCGCCGAGGACGTCGGCAGCGGCGACGTGACTGTCGAGGCGACGGTGCCCGAGACCGCGCAGGCGGTCGCGACGATCACCCAGAAGGCGCCAGGCGTGATCTCGGGGGTCGCCGTCGCGGAGGCGGTCTTCCGGCGGCTCGACCCCGATGCGGTCTTCGAGCGGCTCGGCCCAGAAGCGCAGTGGCGCGAGCCGCCGGCCCCGGTGTTGCGCGTCGCCGGATCGGCGCGCGCGCTGCTGACGGGCGAGCGCACCGCGCTCAACTTCCTCGGCCGGCTCGCGGGCGTGGCGACGCTGACGGCCACGGTCGTGCGCGCGATCGGTGCGGCCGGCGGCCGCGCGCGGCTGCTCGACACGCGCAAGACGATCCCGGGGCTGCGCGCGCTCGAGAAGCGCGCCGTCGTCGACGGCGGCGGTCTCAACCACCGCGCCGGCCTCTACGACTTCATCCTGATCAAGGAGAACCACGCCACGCTGGCCGGCGGCGTCGGCGAGGCCGTCCGGCGCGCGCGCGCGGCGCGCCCGGACCTGCCGCTGGCGGTCGAGGTGCGCGATCCGCGCGAGATCGACGAGGCGCTCGCGGCGGGAGCGCCGCGGCTGCTGCTCGACAACATGACGCCGGACGAGATCAGGGCCGCGGTGGCGCGGGTGGACGGCCGGGCGGTGCTCGAGGCGTCGGGAGGGATCGACCCGGAGACCATTTTGGTCTATGCGACCATTTCTGGGCTACACTATGTGTCGATGGGGGCGCTCACCCACTCCGCCCCCTGGCTCGACCTCTCTCTCATCCTGGAGACGCTCCCATGACTCTGCTCAGCCTCGAGAGCATTCCGCAGATGCAGGACGAAGTGCGCGCGCTCGTCGCCGAGCGCGGCGCCGTGATCCTGGCCCACAACTACCAGGTGCCCGAGGTGCAGGAGGTCGCCGATTTCGTCGGCGACTCGCTGGGCCTCTCCCAGCAGGCCGCCGCGACCGATGCCGAGGCGATCGTTTTCTGCGGCGTGCACTTCATGGCCGAGACGGCGTCCATCCTCTCGCCGGACAAGCGCGTCCTCATTCCCGACCTCGACGCGGGCTGCTCGCTCGCGGACTCCATCACCCCCGAGCAGCTGCGGGCCTGGCAGGCCCAGCACCCCGGCGCGGTGACCGTGATGTACGTCAACACCACGGCGGAGGTCAAGGCGCTCACGGACTACTGCGTGACCTCCGCCAACGCGGTGGCGGTGGTGGAGCACATCTACGCCACGCACGGCGACGACACGGAGATCCTCTTCGGGCCGGACATGTTCCTGGGCGCCTACGTCGAGAAGACGATCGGGCGCACGATGTACGTGTGGGACGGGGAGTGCCATGTCCACGCCGGCATCCGCCCGTCGGACATCGCGCGGGTGCGCGGCGAGCACCCCGGCGCCGACTTCCTCATCCACCCCGAGTGCGGCTGCTCGACCTCCGTCATGGAGTACGTCGCCGCCGGCGACGTCGACTCGGGCGGCGTCCACATGCTCTCCACGGGCGGGATGCTCACCTACGCCCAGGAGCACGCGGGCTCGGGCGCCACGGCGATCATGGCCACGGAGACGGGGATGCTCCATCAGCTCCGGATGGCCGCGCCCGACGTGGACTTCATCGCCGCCAACGAGCGGGCCTCGTGCCGCTACATGAAGATGATCACCCTGCCTAAGCTGCGCGACTGCCTGCGCGACATGACGGGCGAGGTCAAGGTGCCGGAGGCCATCGCCGAGCGCGCTCGCGTCCCCATCGAGCGCATGGTCGCCCTCGGGTGACGGATCCCGAGCAGGCCGGGCGCGCCGAGGTCCTCCGCGGGCTCCACGGCGCCCCGGAGATCCTCGTCCTCGTCAACGCCTGGGACGTCGCGAGCGCCCGCGCGATCGTCACCGCGGGCGGGAAGGCCGTCGCCACCGCGTCGCACTCCGTGGCCGCCGCCCACGGCTATCCGGACGGGGAGCACCTGCCCCGCGAGCTCGCCCTCGCCGCGCTCGCGCGCGTGTGCGCGGCCGTGGACGTCCCCGTGACCGCCGACCTGGAGTCGGGCTACGGCGACGCGGGCCACACCGCCCGCCTGGCGCTCGAGGCCGGCGCCGTCGGCTGCAACCTCGAGGACCGCCGCGCGCCGCTCGGCGACGCTGCCCGCGCGGTGGCGGCGGTGGTCGCGGCGGGAACCGCCGCCGGCGTCCCGCTCGTGGTCAACGCCCGCACGGACGCCTTCCTGCTCGCGGGCCCGGACGAGCCGCGGGCGTCGCTCGTCGCGGAAGCCGTCCAGCGCGGCCGCGCGTACGCCGCCGAGGGCGCGGACTGCGTCTTCGTCCCCGGCGTCACGGACCGCGAGACGATCCAGGCGCTCGTCGCCGGGCTCGGCGGCGTCGCCCTCAGCGTCCTGGGCGGCCCGGGCGCCCCGCCGGCCGCCGAGCTCCAGGCGCTCGGGGTGGCCCGCGTGAGCTACGGGCCCTGGGTCATGCGCGTGGCCCTCGGCGCGGTCAGCGCGGCG
>DASQMT010000088.1:0-2510 GCA_035645355.1 Solirubrobacteraceae bacterium
TCGGGCGGGTCGACTCCGCGTCATGCGTACGAGATCGCGGCGCGCAGCGACGTCGACATGAGCGCCGCGACGCTGTGGCTCGGCGACGAGCGGATGGTCCCGCCCGGCGACGAGCGCTCGAACCTGCGCATGGTGCGCACGGCGCTCACCGACCGGCTGCCCGAGGAGCGCCGCCCGCGATTGATGGCGGTCGACACGGCGCTGGACCCGGACGCCGCGGCGAGCATGTACGAGGAGCTGCTCCACGACACGATCGGCCGCCACCCGCGGCTCGATCTCGCGCTGATGGGCCTCGGTCCCGACGGCCACACCGCTTCGCTGTTCCCGGGCCAGGCGGCGCTCGCGGAGAGCCACCGCTCCGTGATCGGCGTGCTGGAGGCGGGGATGGAGCCGCGCGTGCCGCGCGTGACACTCACACTGCCGCTCTTCAACCACGCGCGTGAGGTCGTCTTCCTCGTCGCGGGCGCCGACAAGGCGGCCGCGGTGGCGCGCGTCTTCGGCGACCCGCCCGACGAGACGGCCCCGGCCGCACGCGTGCGGCCGGGCGCCGGAAAGCTGATGCTCGTGCTCGATCCGCCGGCGGCCGTGGAGCTGCGGCTGTGAGCGGCGAGCGCTTCATCGGGCTCGACGTGGGCGGCACCAAGATCGCCGCCGCGGTGCTCGAGCAGGGCGCCTTCGAGACGTTCGACCCGGTCCCGACGCGCACGCACTCGGGCGCGCAGCTCGTAGACCAGATCGCGAGCGAGATCGAGCGCTTCCGCGGTGACGGCGCGCGCGCGGTCGCGGTCGGGCTGCCCTCCGTGATCGACGCGGCGAGCGGCAGCGTCAGCCACAGCGTCAACCTGCCGCTGCGCCACGTTCCGCTGCGCGACACGTTGAGCGAGCGCTGCGGGCTGCCCGTGTACGTCGAGAACGACGCGTCGTGCGCCGCGCTGGCGGAGGCGCAGGAGGCGGGCCGCGTGATCTGCGAGAACCTCGTCATGTTCACGATCGGCACCGGCGTGGGCGGCGGCCTGGTGCTGAACGGGAGGCTCTACCGTGGCGCCACGAGCGCGGTGGAGCTGGGTCACACGCTGATCGGGCTCGGGCTCGCCGATGGCGCGCCGCCCGATGCGGGCCGCTTCCCGCAGCCGGGATCGCTCGAGGCGCTGGCATCCGGGCGGGCGCTCGACCGGTTGGCGCTCGAGTCCGCCCGCGCGCATCCCGAGTCGTTCCTCGGCGAGCGGCTCGCGCAGGGCGACGGGATCACCGGGCATGACGCGGTGGAGGGCGCGCAGCAGGGCGACGTCAACTGCCGCCACGTGCTGCGCGTGCTCGGCGAGCGGCTCGGCATCGGGATCGCGAACGCGATCAACACGTTCGATCCCGACGAGGTCGTGATCGGTGGCGGCGTCTCGCTCGCGGGCGACCTGCTGCTCGTCCCGGCGGAGCGCGCTGCGCGCAAGCACACCGTGCCGGGGCTCGGCCTGCGCACGACGATCCGGGTCGCGCGCCATGGGCCGCAAGCCGGCGTGCTGGGTGCCGCGACGGTCGCGGCGCAGGAGTGGGCTCTCCGCAGCAGGCGCAACGAGCGTCCGGTGCCGGTGATGTGATGAAGATCGCCTGCGCGTTCGACCATGCGGGGTTCCCGCTCAAACCGGTGGTGCTCGAGACGCTGCGTGAGGCCGGGCACGAGCCGGTCGACCTGGGCACGCACTCGACCGACCCGGTGGACTATCCCGACGTCGCGCGGATGGCGGCCGCCGCCGTGCTCGACGGCGCCGCCGAGCGTGCCGTCGTCGTCTGCGGCTCAGGCGCGGGCGTCGCGGTCGCCGCCTGCAAGGTGCCGGGGATCCGCGCCGCGACGGCGCACGACACCTACACCGCGCACCAGGCGGTGGAGCACGACGACGTCAACGTGCTCTGCCTCGGCGCGCGCGTGGTGGGGCCGTCGTACGCGGCCGAGATCATCGCCGCGTTCGCGCTCGCCGAGTTCAGCGGCGAGGAGCGCCACGTCCGCCGGCTGGGGAAGATCGAGGCGATCGAACGCGAGTTCACGGGCCAGGAGGAGGCATAGATGCGGGTGATCGAGTGCAACGAGTGCGGCGAGACGCTGCAGGCCGCCGACGATGCGGAGCTGGTGCGCGCCGTGGGCGCGCACATGTCAGCCGAGCACGACGACGACGTCGACGAGGAGGAGCTGGCCGAGCTGGTCGAGTCTGACGCCTACGAGGCGATGGACTCCTGAGGCACGGAGCGCACGTCGCCGCCCGCGAGCGCGGCGGCGAACAGCGCGAGCGTGATCAGGCTCGCGCCGACCATCGTCTCGTGTAGGCCGGCCAGCTCGGCGACCGGCCCGGCGATCGCGTAGCCGAGCGGCATCAACCCGACGGTGGCGAACCAGTCGAGTGACGTGACGCGCGACAACGACGAGCCCGGGATCAGGCGCCCGAGGGTCGTCTCCCACTGCGCGAAGCCGATCGCCACCGCGATGCCCGCGAGTGCTTCGAAAGCCGCGATCGCGGCCGTCG
>DASQMT010000089.1:0-9882 GCA_035645355.1 Solirubrobacteraceae bacterium
GGGACCAGGTCCTCGTCGTGCAGGCTGACGCCCCAGGCGCCGAGCTCGGCGAGCCTGCCGACCGATTCGACGGGGTCCAGCGGCGCGCGGGTCGGGCCTCCGAACGGGTCGCGGCCGGGATTGCCGACGGTCCAGAAACCGAAGGTGAAGCGGTGCTCGGGCTTCGGCGTGAGCTCCTCAGGGGTCATACGGGGAGATATAGCCCAATTCGGTGCGCAGCCGGAATAATCTTTTCGGGATGCGCGCGGCGATCGGCCTCGATATCGGCACGACGGCGGTGAAGGCGCTCGCCGTCGACGAGTCCGGCGCGGTGCTCGCGCGCGCCGAGGCGGAGTACCCGCTGTCCACGCCACAGCCGGGCTGGGCCGAGCAGGATCCGGCCGACTGGTGGCGCGCGACGCAGCAGGCGCTGGATGCGCTCGGAGTCGACGAGCCGGCCGGCATCGGACTGAGCGGCCAGATGCACGGGCTGGTGGCGCTCGACGCGGCCGGCGCCGTGATCCGGCCCGCGATCCTCTGGAACGACGGGCGCACTGCCGCCGAGTGCGAGGAGATCGAGCAGCGGATCGGGCTCGACGAGCTGATCGCATTGACGGGCAACCGCGCGCTGACGGGCTTCACGGCGCCCAAGCTGCTCTGGCTGCGGCGCCATGAGCCGGACGCGTACGGCCGCATCGCGCGGATCGCGCTGCCGAAGGACTACGTGCGTCTGCGCCTCTGCGGCGAGCACGCCACGGATGCCGCTGACGCATCGGGAACGCTGCTGCTCGACGTCGCGCAGCGGCGCTGGAGCGAGCGCGTCGTCGCCGCGCTCGACCTCGATCCCGGCTGGCTGCCGCCTGTGCTGGAGTCGCCCGCGGTGTCGGGCGTCACCGCCGCCGGCGTCCCGGTCGCGGCGGGCGCCGGCGATCAGGCCGCGGGAGCGCTCGGCGTCGGCGTCGACCGGCCCGGACCGCTGTCCGTTGCGCTCGGCACGAGCGGCGTCGTGTTCGCGGCGCTGCCGCAGTTCGCGGCGGACGGGCGCGCCCGTGTGCACGCGTTCTGCCACGCGGTGCCCGGAGGCTGGCACGCGATGGGCGTGATGCTGTCCGCGGCCGGCTCGCTGCGCTGGCTGCGCGACACCGCCGCGCCCGGGGTGGACTTCGGCGCGCTGGTCGCCGAAGCGGAGCGCTGGGCGGCGGGCGCCGAGGGCCTGACGTTCCTGCCCTACCTCGCGGGCGAGCGCACACCGCACGCCGATCCGGGCGCGCGCGGCTCGTTCACCGGCCTCTCGCTGCGCCACGACCGCGGCGCGCTCGTGCGCGCCGTGCTCGAGGGTGTCGCCTACGGGCTGCGCGACTCGCTCGACCTGCTGCGCGAGCTTGGCGTCACCCCCGAGCGCGCCCGGGTCTCGGGCGGCGGCGCGCGCTCGGACCTCTGGCTGCGGATCATCGCGTCCGCGCTCGAGCTGCCGCTCGAGCGCCCGGTCGTCGAGGAGGGTGCCGCGTACGGAGCCGCGCTCCTCGGTGGCGTCGCGGGCGGCGTCTGGCCGGACGTGGAAGCCGCGGTCGCCGCCTGCGTGCAGGTCCGCGGCGAGGTCGAGCCCGAGCCGGCCTGGGTCGCCGCCTACGCGGAGGGGCGCGAGCGGTTCCGGGCGCTGTACCCGGCGCTGCGCTCGACGCGCTGAGCTACTGCGCGGGGCAGGCGACCGGCCGCGAGCTGCCCGGCATGACGCACGCATCCTGGCGTGCCGGCGGCAGGCCGGCGCGGACCTTGAGGCGGACGTACTTGCCGACGAGCGCCGGTCTGCGTACCCGGATCGTGATCTCGAGGCCGGCGGGCAGGAACCGCTCGAACTTGCGGATCCGGCCGGGCCCGCGCGTGCGGCGCCTGACCGGGCAACGCGAGCCCGAGCAGCGGATCTTGACGGTGGCATCGCGCGGCGCCGAAACGCGGAGCAGATTCACGTTCGCGCCGCGGCGGCCGATCGAGCCGCGGATGCGGACCGTGGGGAACGGGTCGAGGTAGCGCGGCACGAGCGAGGTGGGTTCAGCCGGGGCGGCCGGCGGTGGCACGTTCGGCGGGAACGACTGCGACTGGGTCGGGGACGGGGACGGCTGGGGCGACGGCGAGGGAGTCGGTGGCGGTGGCGGTGGCGGTGGCGGCGCGGGTTGCACCGCGGCGGTCGGCGCGGACCACTTGCTGGCGTCGTCACCCGCGCGCGCGCGCGCTCGCAGGTGCCAGCCCACGTCGGCTGCGACGGGCGTGTAGATCGCGGAGACGGCACCCTCGATAGGACGCTGGCAGCTGGAGAGCTTGACGGTCTCGCAGCGCCGCCACGCGTACGTGATCGCCTCCGCATCGTCCTCGACGACGGCGATCGCGGTGAGCGTCGCGCCCACGACCGGATCGCCGACGATCGTCACGACTGGATCGTCCGCTTGCGCCGGCGCTGCATGCAGCAGCACCGCGGCGACGGCCGCCATGCTGAGCGCTGCTGAGAGTCTGCCCCTGCTCACACGTTTCCCTTCGATGAACCGGCGGTCTGCGAATCGGCCTGCCCTTTCCACAACAGCGGCAAGGCGGCGATGATCCGGCAGGTACCCGATCGCGGTCGCTTCGCTGACATCGGTGCGCCGCTGCGCGTGTGAGGCCCACGATGCGGAGCCACTACACTTCCTGAAGCTATGGCCCAACAGCTGGGAAACCGCCCCTGCGGCGGCCGCTACGGCGACATCGTCCAGGCGATCGGCAACACGCCGCTGGTCCAGCTCAAGCGGCTCTCGCCCAAGCCGGGCGTCCGCATCTGGGCCAAGCTCGAGTCGCACAACCCGACGGGCTCGGTCAAGGACCGGGTCGCGCGCGCGCTGATCGAGGACGCCGAGGAGCGCGGGGCGATCACGCCGGGGCAGACGATCCTCGAGCCGACCTCGGGCAACACGGGCATCTCGCTGGCCATGATCTGCTCGCGCAAGGGCTACCCGCTGAAGGTCGTGATGCCTGACAACGTCACGCCTGAGCGCACGCAGCTGCTGCGGATGTACGGCGCCGAGATCGTCTACTCGCCCGGCCACATGGGCTCCAACGGCGCCGTCGAGATGGCGCTCGAGCTGGCGGGCTCGGACGCCTCGTACCACATGCCCTACCAGTACGGGAACCCGGCGAATCCTGACGCGCACTACAACGGGACGGCGCTCGAGATCCTCGAGGAGCTCGACGAGGTAACCGCCTTCGTCGCCGGCCTGGGCACCGGCGGGACGCTGATGGGCAACGGCAGGCGGCTGCGCGAGGAGCTCGGCGATGCCGTCAAGATCGTCGCCGCGGAGCCGATGCAGGGTGAGCCCGTGCAGGGCCTGCGCTCGCTCGACGACGGCTTCATCCCGCCGATCATCGACATCTCGCTGCTCGACCGCAAGATCTTCGTCACGAACCACGACGCGATCGTCTGGACACGCCGGCTGCTCGACGAGGAGGGCATCTTCGCGGGCGTCTCCTCGGGCGCCATCGCCTCGATCGCGGTGCGGATCGCGAACGAGATCGACGAGGGCAACATCGTCTTCATCGTCTGCGACGACGGCTGGAAGTACCTCTCCTCGGGCATCTACACACGACCCGTCGAGGAGATCGAGAACCTGGACTCCACCGTCTGGTGGTGAGCCTCTCGCGGCGCCGGTTCCTCGGCACGGCCGGGGCGCTGGCGGGTGTGCTGCTCAGCGCGTGCGGACGCGATGCGGCACGCCGGCCGCCGCCGACCGACGCCGAGGTGATCGGCGGACTGCTGGAGCGCGAGCTGGTCGCGGGCGCCGCGGTCGCCGGCGTCGCGGGAGCTGCGGCGATCGCCCGCCAGGACGTGCTGCATGCCCGGCGCCTGCGCGAGGCGGCAGGCGCCATGTCGCAGCGCCGGCGATCGGACGCCGGCGGTGATCTGCGCGTCGCGCTGGCGCGCAAGCAGGAGGGAGTGTTCGCCTATGTCGACTCCTTGCCGCGGCTCGCGGACCCGGACCTGCGCGTGCTGGTGATGCAGCTCGCCGCCGGCGAGGCCGCGCACCTCGCGGCGCTGCGCATCGCCGCCGGCGATGATCCGGTCCCCGACGCGTTCGCCGGCTTCTCCGAGGTGCCCGCGCGATGACCGAGCGCATTGAGGAGCTCTACGGCACCGCCCGCACGGACGCGGGCTACATGCAGGCAGCGCTGCACGTCGAGCAGGTCTCCGCGCTCGCCTACGAGGTGGCGGCGGATGGCCCGCTCGAGGGCGCCGAGCGCGCGCAGGCGCTGCGCTTCGCGGCGCACGAGCGTCAACACGCGGCCGCGCTCGAGACGATGCTCTTCGCGCTGACCGTCCCCGTGCGCGAGCACGCGGGGCCGGCCGATCTCGATGCGCTGCTGCCGGGACTGCGCGAAGCGGACCGCCGCACGAGCCTACGCGGGCTCGCGGCGCTCGAGGGCGCGGCGATCGCGGGCCATCAGCTGATGGGCCGGCACCTGCTCGCGCTCGACGCGCTGCGGACTGTCGCGGCCGTGATGGCCGGCGGCGCGCAGCACCTGGTCGCGCTACGCGACGCGCTCGGCCGTACACCACTCACCTTTGCCTACGAAACCGGCCGTTGAGCCGGTACCCTGAACCCGAACCCATTCGAAGGGACGCGAACGCGCCATGCCATTCAACGTCGGCCCGCTCGAGCTCGTGATCGTGCTCGTCATCGCCCTGGTCATCCTCGGCCCGAAGCGCTTGCCCGAGGTCGGCAAGTCGATCGGCAACGGGATGCGCGAGTTCAAGGACGCCATCAGCGGCCATAACAAGGACGACGACGAGGACGAGATCACGTCGCTCAAGACGTCCGAGCGCACCTGACCGCTTGCGGATAGCCCGCTCGCTGCTCGACCAGATAATCGCCCAGGCGCGGGCTGAGGCGCCGAACGAGTGCTGCGGGATCGTCGGCGGCCGCGACGGCCGAGCGGTCACGCTGATGCCGGCGCGCAACGCGCGTGCGAGCGCGCTCGCCTACGAGATCGACGGTCGGGACCTGGTCCGGATCTACGACGAGCTCGACTCGGCCGGCCTTCAGGTCGCCATCATCTACCACTCGCACACGCGCTCGGATCCGGTCCCCTCGCAGACCGACATCAACCTCGCCAGCCCCTTCCTCCCGGACGCCGTCTACTTGATCGCCGGCGTCAAGGACCCTGGGCGCGACGACATCCGCGCTTGGCACATCCGCGACGGGCAGTTCACCGAGGCGCCGCTCGAGGTCGAGGAGGGCTGACGTGCCGGCACCGCTCGTGTGCCCCGCGTGCGGCACCGGCGGCGCATCGAGCGAGCGCTTCTGCCCGCGCTGCGGCTCGCCGTTCGTGCTCGCGCCGCTCGCCGAACGGCCGCCGCGGGCGGATGCGCCCGCCGCGCGCGCGCGCAAGATCCACCCGCCCTACGCCGACGGCGAGCCCGTTCGGGTCGCGACCGCGCAGAACCAGCCCGAGGCGGAGCTCGTCCAGGGGTTGCTGCTCGAGGCGGGGATCCCGTCGCTGGCGCGCCGCTCGGGCGGCTTCGACGTCCCCGACTTCCTCGCCGCCGGCCCGCGCGACGTGCTCGTCCCGCGTGGGGGAGAGGCAGCCGCGCGCGAGCTGCTCGGGACGCGCCCCGTGGCGGCGGGCCCGCGCACACCGGCGCCGCGCTGGGTGCGCGGCCTGGCGCTCGTCCTCGCGCTGCTCGTGATCGCGCTGGTGGCGGCCGGGGTGGTCGCCGCGATCGTGGCCTGAGGTCGCGGCGTGTTGAACGGCATTGAGGAGGGGCCCGGATCGGGGTGGCGCGAGGTCGCCGGGCGCCTTGACCTCCCCATGCGGGGTCAAGGCGCCCGGGGCTCGAGCCGACCGCCGCGGCACTCGAGCCCTGCCCTCTTCAATGCCGCAGGTGACGTTCGCCAACGCCGGCCGAGACCACAACCCGCCGTCCCGCCGCGAGCCCGAGCAGCGCCGCCACGGCCCCCGTCGCGAACACCAGCGCGAGCGCCGTGACGGCGTCCCAGCCGTGCTGGAGCCCGGCGGCGATCAGCGCGCCGCCGATGCCGGTGAAGACCGCGACCCCGATCGTCTCGATCAGCTGCAGCGCGGCCGAGACGCTGCCCTCCTCGCCGCCCGGCGCCTGTGAGAGCACGAGCGCGCCGATCGACGGGTAGCCGATGCCGATGCCGAGCCCGGCCACAGCCCAGCCGGCGATCGCGACGCCGGCGGGCAGCCCGTGGAACGTCACACCGGCGGCCGTCGCGACGATCCCCGCCAGCAGCACCGCCAGCCCGGCCAGCAGCCGCCGCGGACGCGCGGCGCCGCCGTCGAGCCGGTCCAGGCGCGCCTGCAGGAACGAGCCGAGGCTCCAGCTCAGCGAAGCGGCGCTGATCACCAGCCCCGCCTGTGACACGCTGAAGCCGCGCAGCTCCGTCAGCGCCAGCGGCAGGAAGGCGTCGCACCCGAGAAAGGCGACGGCGAGCAGCCCGCGCACCGCGATCCCGGACGGCAGGCCGCGCGCCACGCGCAGCGTCCCGGCCGGCATCAGCAGGCGGAAGGCGGGCAGCGCGAGCGCGAGCCCGGCGGCCAGTGCCAGCGCCAGCGCCAGCGGCGACTCGAGCTCCAGCGCGCCGAGGAACAGTCCCGTGCCCGCGGCGAGCGCGAGCCCCTGCGGCAACCGCCGCGGGGATGCGACGCGCTGGTCGCGCGACAGCGCCCGCAACCCCGGCAGCGTGAGCAGGACGGCGACGGGCAGGAACGGGAGCAGCAGCACGAACACCCAGCGCCACGTCGTCTGATCGGCGACGAACCCGGCGAATGCAGGTCCGACGAGCGATGGGAGCACCCAGGCCGAGGACATCAGCGCCAGCATGCGCCCGTACATCTCGGGCGGATACGCGCGGCTCGCCGACGCGTAGGTGACGACGCCGAGCGCACCCGCGCCGAGCCCTTCGAGCGCGCGGCCGGCGAGCAGCAGCGTCCAGGATCCCGCGCTCGCCGCCAGCAGGCTGCCGACGCCGAACGAGGCGATCGCGCCCAGGTACGCCCGCACCGGCCCCGCGCGGTCCACGTCCTGCCCGGCGGCGACCGAGCCGATCACGCTGGCGAGCATGAAGGCGCTGAACGCCCAGCCGTAGCGCTCGATCCCGTCGAGCTCCCGCGCCACCGCCGGCATCACGGTGCCGACCCCGAGTGACTGGAACGCGACCACCGTGACGCTCAGCAGCACCCCGACGCTCATCGCGCGGTAGCGCGGAGCGAAGACCGACTCCGTCACCGTGCGCGCCGTGTCTGCGCGCCACCTGGCTCGGCGAGCCTTGCAAGGTGCGAGCGCCAAGCGGCCTCGGTGTGGCGCATGTCGCGGCCTCCGAACGCCTCCGTCAGCGCGGCGCGCGGACCGTCGCGGTGCGGCCCGCAGGCGAGCTCGACGGATGCCCGCTCGCCCTCCTCGCGCGCCAGCAGGTCGAACACGGTTCCGCCGAGCAGGGTCGCGTCGCGTCGCGCGGGTGGGAACGCCGGAGCCCCGCTCTCGCGCAGCCGCCGCGTCACCGCCGGGCGCACGTGCCGCGTCTGGCCGGAGAAGAACTGCGCCGCGCCCTCGAGCAGCCACGCCCAGCGCAGCCAGCGGGTGAAGCTGCGCGGGCCGAACGGCGGCGGCATGCCAGGGTGGTTCGCGGCCACGTAGCGGCGCGCGAGCAGCGCCGCCGGCGCGAGCATCAGCAGCTCGAGCGAGCCCTCGACATTCGACGCGCGCCGGGCGAGCAGCCGCGGCGCGAGGACGTGGAGCTCGCGCTCGGCGGCCCAGCCGACCAGGTAGCGCCGCCCGGCCGGCGCCGTCAGCCGGCGCTGCAGCGGCAGCCAGGGCTCGGCCGCGTCGAGCTGCGCGGCGGACCCGTGCACGACGACGGCCAGTTGCCCGAGGCGCTGCGGGAAGCGCTCGTCGAGCCGCGAGCGCGTGTACTCCAGCTGGGCGAGCACGCGCTCCACATCGGGCGCGTCGCGCTCGTCATGCCGGGCGATGAAGGTCTCGGAGGCGGTCTCGAGCCAGGCCAAGCAGAGCCTGGCGCGTCAGGCGTAGGCCGGCACGCCGTCGGAGCTGACGATCGCGATGATCTCCTCGGACGCGCGCTCGAACTCCTCGTCCGACAGCACGGGCGTGCCCTCGAACGGGAGCTCGCGGCTGATCTCGAGCCACGAGCGGCAGCCGCCATGCTCATCGCGCACCTTGACGGTCACCGGGCGGGGAATCCTGTACGTACGCAGCAGCAGCACGTGCAGCGGATGGCGGCGCTTCCAGGCGAGGCGCTTCTCGGCGTAGTCGGGCGTCCACACGTAGAAGGGCGACAGCGCATCAACCGCGCGCCGGTCGGTCACCGTCCAGGCGCCGGAGACCTCCGCCCAGGCACGGATGCGCACGCGGTCGGGCTGCGCGATGCCGCCGTCCGTCGTCAGCGCGTGCGCCGGCGGCTCGCCGTCGGCCCAGACGCCCTCCTCGAGCGCGCGGCGCAGCTCGGGCTGATGCGACTCGCGCACCAGATCACGGCGCTGATGGTCGAACGTGGGGTACAGGAAGAACCGCTCGTGATCGAGCGAGAAGTGCTTCTCGGGCTCGCGGATCCCGCCCTTCCGCAGTGTGACGAGCTGCTCGCCCTCGGCGAGAGCGCGCACGGTCACAGCCCATTCCTTGAAAGCGATCGGCATAGAGAGTTAGGGGTCGAGGAGAGACGGGCCTACGTACCTGCGTTCCCCGGGGCGCAAACCTGCTGCTCTCGCGGTCCTCCGTGGGAAGGGTCACATACTATGCACAAACTCGCGCAAATCCATAATTCACCTGCAGAACGCGGAGTTTCGCTGGCATACAAGCGGGCGCATCACAGCGTTACGCCGGCGAGCCCTTCGGCCGCCTCCAGGACAGCGCAGAAGTCCTCCTCGCCGTGCCCCCGGCCCATCGCCGCCGTGTAGAGCTCACGCGCCAGCGCCGCCGCGGGAAACGGGACCCCGGCCGCCTCGCTCTCGTCCATGCAGATCGCCATGTCCTTGAGCATGTGCTCGAGCCGGAACAGCGGTGTGTAGTCGTGCTCGAGCATCGGCTCGGCCTTGAGCGCGACCATCGCCGAGGCGGCCGAGCTCTTGCCGAACACGCTCACCAGGCTCGGCAGGTCGACACCCGCGGCCTTGCCGACCACGAGCGCCTGCGCGAGCGTCGCGAGGTTGACCGCGCCGACTGCATTTGCGATCACCTTGACGAGCTGGCCCTGCCCGAGCGCGCCGACGTGCACGATCACGTCGCCCATCGCGTCGAAGTACGGCCGCGCGCGCCCGACGTCCGCCTCGCTGCCCCCGGCCATGATCGTCAGCGTGCCGTCCTGCGCCTTCGGCGAGGAGCCAGACACCGGCGCGTCGACGAACGGCAGCTCGCGCTCCGCGAGCGCCGCGCCGATCCGGCGCGCGTCGGCCGGGGCGATCGTGGACATGTCGACCATCAGCGTGCCCGCGGCGGCGCCGAGCGCCGCGCCGTCTTCGCCGAGCAGCGCCTGCTCGACCTGCGGCCCGTCCACGACCATCGTGATCACCGCCGCCGCGCCTTCGGCCGCGTCGCGCGGCGTCGCCGCGAAGCGCCCTCCGTGCTCGGCCACCCAGGCCTCGGCCTTCTCGGAGGTGCGGTTGTAGACCGCGACCTCGTAGCCCGCGCGCGCCAGGTTCGCGGCCATGCGCGAGCCCATCATCCCCAGTCCGACGAACCCGACGGGCTCACCCAAATCCGCCACCTCCCGGCGTCTCGATCCTCAGCGTCTGACCGCGGCGCAGGCTACCGCCCACCTTCGAGGGGAGCGGCTCTCCGTCGAGCAGGTTGCACCCAGGCGCGCCGGGCCCGCCGCCGGCGGCGCCGGGCGGAGCATGCCGCCG
>DASQMT010000090.1:0-3496 GCA_035645355.1 Solirubrobacteraceae bacterium
CCATCGTCGTCTGCCCGGCGTCGCTGAAGCTCAACTGGGAGCGCGAGGCGGGCAAGTGGCTGCCGGAGCGCTCGGTGGTCCTGCTCAGCGGGACGGCCCCGGCGTTCGAGCGCGCCGACATCACGATCCTCAACTACGAGATCGTCCACGCGCACGCCGCCCGCCTCGCCCTGCGCCAGCCCAAGGCGCTCGTGCTCGACGAGTCGCACTACGTCAAGAACCCACGCGCCAAGCGCACGCAGGCGGTCCCCCGGCTCGCCGAGTCGCTGGCGCCCGACGCGCTGCGGCTCGCGCTCACCGGCACGCCCGTGATGAACCATGCCGAGGAGCTGATCGCGCAGCTGCGGATCATCGGGCGGCTGGAGGACTTCGGCTCGGGCGCCCGCTTCTCGCGCCGCTTCCAGGGCATCGGCGCCGAGGAGCGGATTCACTGGCACCTGCGCAAGAGCTGCTTCGTGCGGCGCTCAAAGGCCGACGTGCTGCCCCAGCTCCCCGCCAAGCGACAGGTCGCGGTGCCGGTGGCGCTCGACAACGAGCGCGAGTACCGGCTGGCGGAGGAGGACGTGATCGCCTGGCTGCGCGAGCAGCCGCTGGACCTGAGCGAGCTGGAGAGCAAGGTCGCGGCGGCCTTGCGCGCCGAGCGCCTGGCGCAGCTCAACGCGCTGCGCCGGCTCGCCTCGCGCGGCAAGGGCAACGCGGCGATGGCGTGGATCGAGGACTTTCTCGCCTCCGACGAGCCGCTGGTGGTGTTCGCCGGTCATCGCGAGATCCAGGACCGCCTGGTCGAGCGCTTCCCTGACGCGCTGCACCTGCTCGGGCGCGACTCGATCACGGCGCGCGAAGCCGCCGTGCAGGCATTCCAGGCCGGCGAGTCGCAGCTGCTGGTGGGAGCCACACGCGTAGCCGGCCAGGGGATCACGCTCACGCGCGCGTCCAACGTCGCCTTCCTCGACCTCGAATGGACGCCCGCGATGCACGACCAGGCCGAGGACCGCTGCCACCGGATCGGGCAGCACGACGCGGTGACCGCTTGGTACCTGCTGGCGGCGCAGACGCTCGACGAGACGATGCTGGAGCTCATCGAGCGCAAGCGCAAGGTCGTCGACGCGGTGACCGATGGCCGCGCGCAGGCGGACGAGGCGATCGTCGAGGGCGTGATCCGGTCGCTGCGCGGCAGCAGGCCGGTGCGGCACCTGCGCGCCGCCGGCTGAGGTCAGGGCCCGGCGGTGACCGCGTGCACCGGCGGCAGATGGGTCGCCACCTGAAACCAGCTCGCCCCGGCGTCGCCCGATCCGAAGACCGCGCCCGAGGTGGCGCCGAAGTAGAGCTCGAGCGCCGGACCCTCGCCCGTCCGGTCGAAGGCCTCGCGCAGCACGGTCAGATACGCGTGCTCGGGTGGCAGGCCTTCGCCGCGCGGCGCCCAGCTGGCGCCGGCGTCGCGCGTCTCGTAGACCCGCACGCGGCCGTCGGGCGTCACGCGATCCATGTCGGCAGTCAGCGGGATCACGTAGGCGCTGTCGGGATCGGCCGGGTCGAGCACCAGCGGGAAGCCGAAGTCCGACGGCAGCCCGGCGGCGATGTCGATCCAGGTGGCACCCGCGTCGTCGGAGCGGTAGACGCCGCCGTGGAACTGCATGAACATGCGCTCGGGCCGCAGCGCCGCCCGGTGGAGACGGTGTACGCACAGCGCGATCTCGTCGTCCGGGGTGTCCTCAGGGAGGTAGCGCGCCTTGAGGCCCTGGTTGCCGCGCCGCCAGGTTTCACCGCCGTCGTCCGTCAGCCAGACGCCGGCGGCCGAGATCGCCGCCGCGAGCCGCTGCGGCTCGCCGGGCCAGGTCGCGATCGAGTGCAGGCAGAGCCCGCCGCCGCCCGGCTGCCACTGCGTCCGGGTCGGGTGCTCCCAGAGGCCGCGATTGAGCTCGAACGTGGTGCCGCCGTCGTGGCTCTCGAACAGCACGCCCGGGTCCCCGCCGGCGTAGAGCACACTCTCCTCCTCGCCCGCCACGATCACCCAGATCCGCTCGAGCGCCGCGTCGCCGCCCTCCGGCAGCGCGACGCCCTCCGCCTGCTGCCACTCACCGGCGGGATCGTCGGCGTACCAGAGCTTGGGGCCGTAGAACGGCGAGGTCACCGACGCGATCAGCCGTCCGCTGCGCTGGTCGCGCAGCGCGTACTCCACGGGCTCACCGGCGAACGCGCGCGCGGTCACCTCGAACGGCGACCCGGGGTCGCCCTGCAGGGCGAACAAGCCCTTCTTCGTCGCGACCAGCAGCTCGGTCATCGTCCGCCCGAGATAGCGGGCAGGATCTCGACGCGATCGTCGGACCCGACTGACGTCCCCTGCTCGACCAGCTCGCCGTTGACGAACACGTTGATGTGCCGCCTGAGGACGCCGCGCTCGTCCAGGATCCAGCCACCCGCGGCGGGGTGCTCCCGCTCGAGCGCCCGCAGCAGCTCCGCGACGGTGGCGCCCTCGATCGCGTGCTCAGGACGATCCCCGGCGAGTCGCTTCAGTGGCCCGCGCAGCCGCACCAGGGGCATGGGCGGATGCTAGTCGGTCGACCGGGTGGACGAGCCTGTCGGTTGGCGGTCGGTTGGCGTCCCGGCGGCGCTTGGGCGAGCCGCGCGCGTCGGCGCGGCGTTTCAGTCCGTCCCTGGCGTCCGCGCCGTACTCCTCGTCGGTCACGTGCTCGCCCCACGTCACCGCGCTGCCGCTCTCATCGTCCTGGTGCATGGCGACATGGACCATGAGTCGAGTCGGCGTGGCGCCGTGCCAGTGGTTCTCGCCGGGCTCGAAGAAGACCCGGTCGCCGGGACGGATGGTCTCGATCGGGCCGCCGTCGCGCTGGCAGAGCCCGACGCCTTCGGTGACGAAGATCGTCTGACCGTGCGGGTGCGTGTGCCAGGCGGTGCGCGCGCCCGGCGTGAAGTGCACGAGCGCCGCCGAGAACGTCGAGCTGCCGGCCGGGGCGGCGATACCGTCGATGTAGACGTCGCCGCTGAACCAGTCGGTCGGGCCCTTCTGCGTGTCTAGGCTGCTGCGGGTGATCTGCAACTAGAGCTCCTTGCGATTTGTCCGAGCGCAGGTGCCGCGACTCCGGGGCGGAGCAGAAACGAGAAACCGCGCCGTAGCGCGGTTCTGAGGAGGAGGTGCCCCCGCCAGGAATCGAACCTGGAACCTTCGGATTAAGAGTCCGCTGCTCTGCCAGTTGAGCTACAAGGGCGAATGGCCGCCCGATTGTAGCGGCGGGTGCCTCACTTCTCCTCGGGCGTCGGCGTCGGTGTGGACGTGGGAGTTGGCGCCTGCGCAGCGGCCTGGGCGCGAGCGCCTTCGAGCTGGCCCTTGAGCGTCTCACGCATGTCGGGCTCGCTCAGTTCGAGCGCCTTGTCGCGCGCGAGATCGCCCTTGCGGAGCTGCCCGGCCTCGTATGCGAGCAGCGCGAGCTGCGTGTAAGCGCCCGGCGACTCCCGATCGAGCGCGATCACCTCCTGGGCG
>DASQMT010000091.1:0-5955 GCA_035645355.1 Solirubrobacteraceae bacterium
CTTTGGCAGTCGGGGACGTTTCGCGGGCTGCGGCGCTGAGGGACATGCGTCGCGTGCTCGAAGCATCAGCAGACGCATTGGGTGTCTGAACGCTCGCCATGGGACAACCACGGGACAGTGAGCACCCGTTTCCAGCGGTTCCGAGCGGGTTCCAGGGACGAGAATGGCGGTGTAGAGCCAAACTTGGCTCTGCGCCTACCCCCCTTTCAGATGTAATACATGGCCGCGCCGGCCTCGCGATTCTCGCGCTCGACGACGTCGGCGACAGTCGTGTTCGCGAGAACGTCGCGCGCCGCCGCTGCGGCGTCGGCGAAGATGCCCGTCGCGTCGCTGCCCAGCGGGCCGTCCAGCAGCTCGACGAGCTCGAGCACCGTGACCTGGGACGGCTCGCGGGCGAACGAGTAGCCGCCCTTCACGCCGCGCTGCGAGCGCAGGACCCCCGCGCGGCGCAGGACCGCGAACAGCTGCTCCAGGAACTGCACCGGGATCTGCCGGCGGCGGGCCAGCTCGCCGATCGGCACGGGGACTTCCGCGCCGATGCGGGCCAGCTCTGCCAGCGCGCTCAGGGCGTAGGGCGATTTGGTCGTGATCGAGAGCATTCGGGTCGCTGCGATCCTACGGAGTCCTGCCGACGCTCAGACGCTGCATACCACCGCTCACGTTGATGGCGATCATCTTCGTCCTCTCCGCGCAGCCCGACCTCAACTCAGGCCTCGGCGGCTGGGATCTGGTGCTGCGCAAGCTCGCGCACGCCTTCGCGTTCGGACTGCTCTGGTGGCTCTGGCAGCGCGCGCTCGGGCGACCGATCGTCGCTGCGGCGATCACGCTGGCGTATGCGCTCAGTGACGAGTGGCACCAGTCGTTCGTCGAGGGGCGCGTCGGCTCCGCCCGCGACGTGGCGATCGACGGCATCGGCATCGCGGTCGCCGCGCTGCTGTTCCGCCGCCGCACGCGTTAGAGCCAGCCGCGCTCCGTGGAATACAGCACGGCCTGCGCACGGTCGATCGCGCCGACCTTGCCGTAGATGTTGTGCAGGTGGGTGCGGACGGTGCTCGTGGAGAGCGACAACTCGTGCGCGATCTGCTTGTAGACCATGCCCTGCGCAAGCCGCTTGAGCACCTCGAGCTCGCGTGCCGAGAGCGGGCAGGGCTCGACCGCGCGCGGTCGGGCGTTACTCGGGTAGGGCAGGTCGTAGAGCACCATGCGCAGCTCGACCGGGCCGAAGCTGATCGCGCGCGCGGCGCGCAGCAGCTCGTTCGAGGAGACCGGCGAGCCGAGCGAGTAGTGGGCCAGCATGTCGGCCAGGCGCACGAACGCGGCGTCCCCCTGGGCGTCGTCGGCGTGGTGGCGCTCGATCGCGGACGCGATCGAGCGCGGCAGGTTCCAGCGGCGGGCGAGCACGCCGCCCACTAGCGCGTGATCGACTCCCAACTCGCGGCGCTCGTAGTGCAGCCTCTCCTCGGGCGTCCGCGCCGGCCCGTGCACCTGCTTCGGGTAACCCGGGTAGGCGTGCATCAGCACCAGCTTGCCGACGTCGTGCAGCAGCGCGGTGACCAGCAGGCGGTCGCGGTGTGAGTACCCGGCGGCGGCGGCCAGCCGGTCGGCGGCGCGCTGGACAGCGACGGCATGCAGCCGGAAGCGCTCGGGCGCGGCGTCCCACGGCTTGCCGCGCTCGAAGAACTCGAACGTGCCGGTGCTCGCCACGAGCGCCTCCACGGCCTCGGGTGCGAGCACGTCGACAGCCGTCACGATGCTCTCGACCTGGCCACGCCGCGAGGCCTCCGCCTGGTTGGCCAGCCGCAGCACGGCAATGACGAGCGCGACGTCGGACTCGATCGCCTGCACGAGATCGCTCGTGGACGGCCGCTCCTCCGCGACCAGCGCTAGCACCCGGGTGCGCGATTCCGCCAGCGCCGGAAAGCGCTCGAGCGCCTCGAAGGCCGCGGTGAGCCGCTTTCCGTGCCCCTCGTTGCGTGGCGGGCCGACCTGGGCGTGCGGTGCGCTCGGCCGCGCGGGGGCGAGCCGGCGCGGTGCGGGCGCCTGGGCAGCGGTCGGTGGCGGTGTCATGGGGAGATCATCTGTCGATGGCGGGCGCTCCTGGGAGATCGCGTAAGCACGGCATACGCCCAACAGCCCTATCGGCATCGGCGGACGCGCGGTTGAGCCGGGACGGGCCTAGTGAGCTGCGCGGCGCGTGTCGAGCGCCGCCTCGATCCGGCGCAGCGTTCTCTCGCGGCCGACGAGGGCGACGGTCTCGAAGATCCCGGGCGAGATCGTGGTCCCGGTGAGCGCGACCCGCAGCGGCTGAAACACCTGCTTGGCCTTCATCCCGGAGCGCTCGACCGCGGCGCGCAGGGCGGTCTCGACCGCCTCTGCGCTCCAGGGCTCATCGAGCTCCGATAGGGCAGAGCGCGCCGCCAGCAGCGCATCGGCGCCCTGCTCCGGCACGAGGAACCTCTCGTAGGCCGCGCCGTCCGGCTCGGGCTCCTCGAAGAATGGGCGCGCCAGCGGCCAGAACTCGTCGAGCGTCGAGATCTTCTCCTGCGAGATCGCGACCGCGTCGCGCAGCCCCCCGCGGCCGGTCACTGCCTCCAGGCGAGCGGTCAGGTCGTCGAGGGCGAGCTCGCGCACGTAGCGGCCGTTCATCCAGCGCAGCTTCTGCTCGTCGAAGACCGCGGGCGACTTGGAGACGTGCTCGAGCGAGAAGTGGCGCTGCAGCTCCTCGGTGGTGAAGAAGGTCGTCGCCTCGTCATAGCCCCAGCCCAGCAGCGCGAGGTAGTTGCGCACGGCCTCGGGCAGGTAACCGCGGTCGCGCAGCTCCTGGACCGATGCAGCGCCGTGGCGCTTGGAGAGCTTCTTGCCGTCGGGGCCGTGGAGCAGCGGCAGGTGCGCGTAGAGCGGCGTGCGCGCGCCCATCGCCTGCTGGATCAGGACGTGCTTGGGAGTGTTGGAGTAGTGGTCTGCCCCGCGCACGACGTGCGTGATGCCGGCGTCGTGGTCGTCGACGACCACCGCCAGGTGGTAGACCGGCGAGCCGTCGGCACGCGCGATCACGAGATCGTCCTGCAGCGCGTTCTCGAACTGCGTCTCGCCGCGCACGACGTCGACGACCGTCGTCACGCCCTCGTCCGGGACGCGCAGGCGCACCGCTCCCGCTCCCTCGTCGCTGCCGCGGAAGCCGCGGCCGTCGTGCTTCTGCTTGAAGGCCTTGACTTCCTCCGGGCCGGCGTGGGAGCGATACGCGTGACCGCCGGCCAGGAGCTGCTCGACGACCTCGGCATGCCGCTCGGCGCGACTCGACTGGAATACCGGCTCGCCGTCCCAGTCGAGCTCGAGCCAGCGCAGCGCCTCGAAGATCTGCTCGACGTTCTCAGGCGTGGAACGCTCGCGGTCGGTGTCCTCGATCCGCAGCACCAGCTCGCCCCGCGCGCCGCGCGCGAGCAGCCAGTTGAAAAGCGCCGTGCGTGCGCCGCCGATGTGCAGGGCGCCGGTCGGGGATGGGGCGAAGCGCACGCGCACGATCGGCAGCATGCTAGAACCGCCCGTCGCCATGCTGATCGGCGCCCACGTCTCCCCAGCCGGCGGACCGGCGAAGGCCGTCGAGCGCGGCGTCGAGCGCGCGGCGCGCTCGATCCAGATCTTCAACCAGAACCCGCGCCAGTGGAAGCCGCGCGAGTACTCGCACGAGGAGATCGCGGACTTTCGCGCGGCGCTGGCGGAGTCCGACGTCGACGCTCTGCTGATCCATGCCGTCTACCTGCTCAACTGCGCTTCCGAGGACGCCGAGATCCGCGCGAAGTCGCGGACCTCGCTGACGGCGTCGCTGCGCGCCGGCTCGGAGCTGGGCGCCCGCGCGGTCGTCCTGCACCCCGGGTCGGCGCTCAAGGACGGCGGTGATGCCAAGGCGGCGATCGAGCGCGCGGGGTCCGAGATAGCGGAGGCGCTGGCGGAGTCCGAAGGCTGCCCGCTGCAGCTCGAGAACACGGCCGGCGCGGGCGGCACGCTGGGGCGCTCCTTCGAGGAGCTCGCTCAGCTGATAGAGCTGGCCGGCGGAGATCCGCGGCTCGGAGTCTGCCTCGACTCCTGCCATCTGCTCGCCTCGGGCTACGACATCCGCACGATCGCGAGCCTCGCGGCGGTGCTCGACGAGTTCGACCGCGTCGTCGGCCTCGACCGGCTCGGGTCGCTGCACGTCAACGACTCCGCGACCCCGCTGGGCTCCAACCGGGACCGGCACGCCAACCTTGGCGACGGCGAGCTCGGCCGCAGCGGCTGCGCCGCGTTCCTCTCCGAGCCGCGCTTCGAGGGGCTTGCGTGTGTGCTCGAGGGACCCGGGGCGAAGGGCAGAGGCGTCGACCGGGATGACCTCGAGGACGCGGCCGCGCTGCGTGGCGAAGGACTCGCGGCCCGGCGCTGACGCTGGACCCTAGGCCGGCGCGGCGACGGCCGGCGGCACTACGGCGGGGCCGAGCACCCGGTCGAGCTCCGCCTTCAGCGCCGCGTTGCGACCGGCGACCCTGAACTCCGCCCCGAAGCGCAGCCGCCGCAGGCCGGTGCGCGTGTGGACCTCGAGCACCACCTCGGACTCGCCGGGAAAGTCCTCGAAGATCCGCTTGAGCTCGTCGATCACCGATGCCGGCAGGCTGCCCGCGTGCACGCGCAGGTGGAGCGGCCGTGGCGCGCGCGCGGCGGCAAGCGCGACCGCCTGGTCGCGGGCGCGCTCGATCTCGGCGTCCGAAGGGTCGAACGGCGAGACATCGGCGACCTTGATGCAGACCTTGCCGTTCTCGCCGTGGTCGACGGTGCCGCGCACGAGCACGATCTGGTCGGGCTGCAGCGCCGGCTCGCTGGCGAGGATCACCTTCTCGAACACCAGCAGCTCCACCTGGCCGTCGAGATCGTCGAGCGTCGCGAACATGACCGTCGAGCCCGAGCGGGTCCTGATCTTCTTCGACGCGGAGATCATGCCGCCGACCTTGACCCAGTCGCCGTCGCGGCGCGCGCGGACGTCCGTGCAGAGCGTGTCGCCCTTGGCGCGGAGCGCCTCGCGGACGCGCTTGAGCGGGTGCTCGGTGATGAACAGCCCGATCGACTCCTTCTCGATCGCGAGCAGCTCCGCGCGCTCGAACTCGCGGGTCGGGATCGGCGGATGCGTCGGCCCCGCGAAGCGCGAGCCGGCGCCCCGCTCAGGCCCGCCCAGATCGCCGAGATCGAAGATCGAGCCCTGGCCGATCTGCGCGTCGAGTTGCGCCTTCTGGCCGGCTGCCTGCGCCGACTCGAGCACCTCGAGCATTCCGCGGCGCGTCGCGCCCGTGGAGCCGAACGCACCGCACTTGATCAGCGCCTCGATCGCCTTCTTGTTGACCGCCCGGCCGTCGACGCGCTCGCAGAAGTCCCACAGCGACGTGAACGGCCGCTCCGCCCGCGCCGCCATGATCGCCTCGACCGCCGCGAAGCCGACGCCCTTGACGGCATCCAAGCCGAAGCGGATGTTCCCCGCGTCGACCACGAACTCGTGGCCGGACAGGTTCACGTCCGGCGGCAGGATCTCGATGCCCATGCTCTCCGCCTGGTTGACGAAGAACGGGACCTTGTCCTTGGTGTCCATCACCGAGGAGATCAGCGCGGCCATGTACTCGGCCGGGAAGTTCGCCTTGAGCCAGGCGGTGCGGTAGGAGATCAGCGCGTAGCAGGCCGCGTGGGAGCGATTGAAGGAGTAGTCCGCGCTCTTCTCGTTGACCGCCCACAGCGCCTCGATCACGTCCGGGGCGGTGCCTGAGGCGCGGCAGCACTCGAAGAACTCCGGGCGCAGCTCGGCCATCGCGGCGCGGTTCTTCTTGCCGATCGCCTGGCGCAGGTCGTCCGCGCGCGGCCCGGAGAAGCCCGCAAGCGCCTTGGCGATCTGCATGGACTGCTCTTGGTACAGGATCACGCCCTTGGTCGCCTCGGTGATCG
>DASQMT010000092.1:0-3600 GCA_035645355.1 Solirubrobacteraceae bacterium
CGAGGAGCACGCGATAACCGCGAGCATCGGCATCGTGGTCGCGGGCGCCGAGCACCGCGAGGCAGCGGACCTGCTGCGCGACGCCGACATCGCGATGTACCGCGCGAAGGAGGGCGGCCCGGGGCGCTGGGAGGTCTTCGACGAGCGGATCCGCGACCGCGCGATCGAGCGGGTGGCGATCGAGCGCGCGCTGCGCCACGCGCTGCACGCCGGCGAGCTGCGGCTGCACTACCAGCCGGTCGTGGCGCTCGACGACGGCACGCTGCAGTCGCTCGAGGCGCTCGTGCGCTGGGAGCACCCGGAGCGCGGGCTGCTGCTGCCCGACGAGTTCGTCCCGATCGCGGAGGAGAGCGCGCTGATCCTGCAGCTCGGCGCCTGGACCATGCGCGAGGCGTGCGAGCAGGCCCAGCGCTGGCGAGCGGAGTTCGGCTACCGGGCGCCGCTGCCGGTGAGCGTCAACGTGAGCGCGCGCCAGCTCGCGCAGGCGGACCTGCCCGCGAGCGTCAGCCAGGTGCTCGTCGAGACGGGCCTCAGCCCAGCCGACCTCGCGATCGAGGTCACGGAGACGGCATTGATAGAGGACGCGAGCGTCGCGGCCGCCTCGCTGCGGGCACTGAACGCGCTGGGGATCAAGATCCTGCTCGACGACTTCGGGACGGGCTTTTCCTCGCTCAGCCACCTGCAGCGCTTCCCGATCGATGCGCTGAAGGTCGACCGCTCGTTCGTGCAGGATCTCGGAACCGGCGGCGAGGGCGCGATCGTCCGCGCGATCACAGCGATGGCGGGCGCGCTCGGCCTCGAGGTCGTGGCGGAGGGCGTGGAGACCGCCGCGCAGGCGGCGGAGGCGCGGGCACTGGGCTGTGCCCGTGCGCAGGGATACTTCTACGCACGGCCCGCGCCGGCCGCCGCGATCGAGGCCCTGTTCCCGCCCGGATTGCGCGCGCCGGCCCACGCGCTGCGGTGATTCGAGGGCCACATCCCGCGTGGATCGCACCTGGCCCTGTCCGCGCGCTCGTGCAGGCGGCGCGGGCCTGACCACCGGCCGCGTTCAGGGCGCTGTCGTGAAGTCGGCCAGCAGCGCGTCCGCGACCAGCTCGGCCGCCACGGCGGCGCCGTCGGGGCTCAGGTGGATCCCGTCGGCGTCGCGGACCAGCGTCTCGCGGCCATCGACGGGCATCGCGTCGCGGAAGCGCCAGCCCGGCGTGAAGACGCTGTCCATGTCGAGCACGCGCACGTGTGCGCGGTAGGGCGCCGCGGCGACGCGGATCGCCGCGTTGACCGCGCGCGCGATCGCCGCCCGGTCGGGGTCGCGCGGGGCCGGCAGCGTGAGCCAGTACACGCGCGCGGCGCCCGCGCGCCGGTAGGCGTCCATCATCAGCCGGGCCCGCGACGCGTACTCGGCTGCCCAGGGGGCGTCGCAACACTCGAGCTGGGGACCGCCGCCGCGCGCGGGCATCGGGAAGCCCTCGTTGGCGCCGAGGAACATCACGACCGCGTCGGGCGGGTCCTTCGCGGTCTGGCGGACGGCCAGCTTGCCCCAGTCGAGCAGCGCGGTCTTGGAGACGCCGGTGCCGATGTGCGGCTCGCGCTCGGTGCGCACGCCGGTCGCGGCGCCGAAGCGCCGCGCGAGCTCGGCGTCGAGCGGCATCGCCATCGAGTCGCCCGTGACGAGCAGTCGCCGCAGCGGGCACCGCTGCGGCGCGTCGGCGCCGAGGTCGCGTGGGTCGAAGGCGTCCGCCGTGACCGGCGCGACGGCGTCCGCGGCGGCCGCGGGCTGCGCCGCCAGCGCGAAGCCCTCGCCGCCGGCGAGGTCGTCGTCGGGCGACAGAAAGAAGGTCGCGCGATCGGTGGCGTCCGCGACCGGCAGCCGGTCGGCGAGCCATCCAAGCGGCTGCCCGGCCGCCGTGACGAGGTCCGCGATCAGCCCCGGCTCCATCTGCTGGCCGGCGCGGCGCACCGAGTCGCCCGCGGCCACGGCCAGGATCGCCGTGGCGATCAGCACGCAGGCGATCGCATCGACGGCCCGCCGGCGGCGGGTCGCGGGGTCGAACGGCGAAGCCGGATCGTTGCGCTGCATGCTCAGAACTGAAAGTAGATGAAGGGTGGGACGCCCTGGGCGGGCACGGTTGCCGCGACCAGCAGGACGAGTGCGGCCAGCCCTGCCCCGAGGGGCAGCGGGCGCAGGCTCTCGACGCGTAGCCGCAGGCGCGCCAGCGGCTCCTGCGGCAGCAGCTGGGCCGCGATCACCGCGACCACGATTGCGACGACGTGGAGCGTGACCAGGGTCGCCTCGCCTCCGACCGTGAGCTGGCCGAGGAACGTCGTGGCGGTCGCCATGTCGCCGGCGCGGAAGAAGACCCAGGCGAGCACGACGACGTGGAAGGTCAGCAGCCAGCCGAGCCAGGCCGGCGGCCGCCGGCGGTCACCGAGCTGGTGCTCGGCCACGAGCACGCTGCCGTGGATCGCGCCCCAGAGCACGAAGGTCCACGCGGCGCCGTGCCAGAGCCCGCCCAGCACCATCGTCGCCATCAGGTTGCGTGAGGTCGCGATGCGGCCGCCGCGGTTGCCACCCAGCGGGATGTACAGGAAGTCGCGCAGGTAGCGCGACAGCGTGATGTGCCAGCGGCGCCAGAAGTCACGGATCGAGGTCGCGCGGTAGGGCGCGCGGAAGTTCTGCGGGAACACGAAGCCCATCAGCAGCGCGACGCCGATCGCGATGTCCGTGTAGCCCGAGAAGTCGCAGTAGATCTGGACGGCGTAGGCGTAGGCGGCCAGCGCGACGTCGGGCGCCGCATACGCTTCCGGGACGGCGAACACGGGATCGACGACCTCGCGCGCCAGCGTGTCGGCGATCGCGACCTTCTTGACGAGCCCGACGGCGATCAGCACGACCGCGGCGCCCACCACCACGTCGCGCGGGTCGCGCGGCTTGGCGAGCTGGGGGAGGAACTCGCGCGCGCGCACGATCGGGCCCGCCACCACGTGCGGGAAGAAGCTCAGGTAGATCGCCACGTCGATCGTGCTCCCGCGTCCGATCACGCCGCGGTACACGTCGACCACGTAGCTGATCGCCTGGAAGACGTAGAAGCTGACTCCGAGCGGGATCGCGATCGCGACGAGCGGCATCGAGAGCGCGAGCCCGAAGTCGCCCAGCACGCCGTTGATCTCCTGCGCGAAGAAGCCGTAGTACTTGAAGGCGCCCAGCACGCCGAGATCGAGCACGACGGCGAGCGCCACGATCCACTTGCGCGGCCGTTGCGCCGTGGTGCGCGCGAGCGCGCCGGCGGCGAGCTGGTTGCCGAGCGTGACGACCGCGAGCAGCGCCCCGAACTTCCAGCTCGCCGCCATGTAGAACGCGTAGCTCGCCACCAGCACGAACGGCTTCCACAGCCGCGGGTGCGGCATCAGCAGCCAGGACAGCGTCAGGACGAGCGGGAAGAAGAGCGCGAACTCGATCGACGGGAAGATCACGTCACAGCCGGTCGGCGTCGGGTTCGGAGAACCTCATCCGCGCTGCCGTCGTAGCATCGCGGCGCCGGAGCGCCCCGGCCGGTCGGCCGGTTTCGAGGCCTCGGCGGACATGCCGTGAATTGTTCTACG
>DASQMT010000093.1:0-10653 GCA_035645355.1 Solirubrobacteraceae bacterium
TGGAGGTCGACCGCCGGATCGGGCTCGACGTGCGCCTCCCGGCGCACAGGCTGCTGCCCGCCGCGCTGGTCGCGCCGGACAAGGGGATCGTCGTGACCGCCGTGTGCTCCGCGCGCCCGCTGGCCGAGGGCAAGCCGCCGATGGGAATCGCGTGCGCGCAGCAGGACGTCGCGCGCGTGTACCCGCTGCCCGACGACCCGGAGCGTTGCCTGGAGGACTTCTTCGAGGCCGCCGCCGAGCACGCGCGTCGCGTCGGGGAGCAGCTCGGCCGTCAGGACCAATCGGTCCGGCGCTTTCTCGAGCTCTCGGGCGAGGGCTTCGCCGAGACGGGCTGACGACCGCCTAACCTGCGCGCGGCCATGCGCCGCCGCACCGCCGTGATGATCGCCGCCGGCTTCGCTGTGTTCGTCTTCCTGGGCCTGTCGCTGCTGCTCGCGCGCGGGCTGACCGGCGCCGGCGCCGAGCGGGGCGAGGTGCTCGACGTGCTCGAGGCGCAGGCCGCGGGCGACGCCGACTCGGTACTCGAGCAGCTGCCCGCCTGCCGCGCCGAGCCCGCGTGCGTGCAGGTCACGCGGGCGCGGGTGCGGCAGCTCGAGCAGCAGGGCGCCGTTGAGATTCTCAACTACCGGCCGAGCACGCAGCTCTCGCTCACGCGCCGCACGGGCACCGGGCGCGTTGCCTGGCGCGCGGGCGCCGGCCGGCCGGTCGTCCAGTGCGTGCGCGTCCGCCGTGAGGGACCGCTCACCGGCGCGGGGGTGGAGCTGCTGGCGCTGTCTGACCCGATCGGGCTCGAGGCCGGCTGCTAAGGACGGCTAGGGCTGGCGCGCTGGGCGGCGCTGCGGAGCGTGCGGATGCACCTCGCGCCGCGACGGGCGTCGGCGCGTGTCGGGCAGCTTGTCGTGCCCGCGCAGGCGCGCGCGTGCGGGATCGGCGTCGGGGAGCGGAACGCCCCCGGTCGGCTTCGGCTTCGGGTGCGACGGAAGCCGGTCGTTGCCGCCGCCGCCACCGCCCTCGTCCTCGTCCGGCGGCGTCCAGGAGGAGGTCGCGTCCGAGCGGAGGAACATCATGAACAGCACCACGCCGAGCGCCAGCGCGATCAGGTGAAGCACGCCGAAGATGACCATCAGCTCCTCGTCGGGCGACATGCTGCAATCGTACCCCTCCCGAGCGGCTGTGAGACAGGCTTTCGCTACCATCGCTGCCGCCCATGGCCGCCTCAGCTGACACCTCCGCCAGGCTCGACCTCGCCGCCCGCGTGGCCGACGGATCGCGCTCCGCCCGCCGGCTGCGCCGCACCGGTCAGGTTCCGGGGATCATCTACGGCGGCACAGGCGGACCGGTGCTGTTCGCGGTCGACGGCCGCATCCTTCGCAACACGCTGGCGCGTTCGGGAGCGATCCTGGAGGTCGCCGTCGACGGCGGCGATACGGCTCCGGTGCTCGTGAAGGATCTCCAGCGCCATCCCGTCCGCGGCCACGCGGTTCACCTCGACCTCTTGCGCGTGGACATGAAGGTCGCGATTCAGACGCACGTGACGCTCGAGCTGACGGGTGCCGACCAGGCCCCCGGCGTAATCGAGGGCGGTGTGCTCTCCCAGGGCGCGGTCGAGATCAACATCGAGGCGCTGCCGGGCGACATCCCGGACGCGCTCCACTTCGACGTCTCCGGCATGGAGATGAACGACACGGTGACGCTCGCCCAGCTCACCGCTCCGCCCGGCGTCACGCTGCTCGACGATCCCGACGAGACAGTGCTGGCCACCGTCACGCCGCCCACGAAGGAGCCCGAGCCCGACGAGATCGAGACGGAGACCGAGCTGGTCGGGGACGAGGGCGCCGAGGGCGAGGCGGCGGCGCAGGCGGAGGGCGACACCGGCGAGGAGGCCGCCCAGTCGGCCTCCGGCGACTCCTGAGGCTCTTCTCCTCCACCCCGGTCGACTGGCTCGTCGTCGGCCTCGGCAACCCCGGCAGCCGCTATGACGGCACGCCGCACAACGTCGGCTTCCAGGTCGCCGACGCGTTGATCGCGCGTTGGAACCTGCCGCGACCGAAGAAGAAGTTCGCCGGCGAGCTGTGCGAAGGGCGCGCCGGCCCGGGCGGCCCGCGCGTCGCCGTGCTCAAGCCGCAGACCTACATGAACGACGCCGGGCGCTCGGTGGGGCCGGCGCGCGGCTCCTACAAGCTCGCGCTCGAGCGGGTGCTCGTGCTGCACGACGAGATCGACCTTCCGTTCGGCGACGTCCGCGTACGACTCGGCGGCGGCCTGGCCGGCCACAACGGGCTCAAGTCGCTCAAGCGCGAGCTCGGCAGCGCCGACTTCCATCGCGTCCGGATCGGCGTCGGCAGGCCGGACACGACCGACCCGGAGATCGTCTCGGCGCACGTGCTGGGCAAGTGGCGCGAGAGCGGCGCGGAGGTGAGCGCGCTCGTCGAGCGCGCGCGCGACGAGGCCGAGCGGCTCGTGCTCGGATGACGCCGCGCGACTGGGACGCCGCCGCCTACGAGCGGCTCGCGGCGCCGCTCACCGCGATGGGCGCGGACGTGCTCGACCGGCTCGTGCTGAACGGCGACGAGACCGTGCTCGACGCAGGCTGCGGCATCGGCAACGTGACGCGCGTTCTGCTCGAGCGGCTGCCGCGTGGCCGCGTGATCGCGGTCGACGGCGCGCCGTCGATGGTGGAGCAGGCGCGGGCTCTGCTGCCGCCCGCGGTCGAGGTGCGCCGGGCCAATCTGCTCGAGCTCGAGCTCGAGGAGCCGGTCGACGCCGTGCTCTCCACAGCGACGTTCCACTGGATCCTCGACCACGACCGCCTCTTCGCCCGGCTGCACGCGCTGCTCAGGCCGCGTGGCCGGCTCGTCGCGCAGTGCGGCGGGCAGGGCAACGTCGAGGAGATCAAGCGGGCCGGCCTGGACGCTGCCTCCGAGCCTCGCTTCGCCGCGCACTTCGAGGGGTGGGGCGGGGATTGGCTGTTCGCTACGCCGCAGGAGACCGAGCAGCGCCTGCTCGCCGCGGGGTTCAGCGACGTGTGGTGCTGGCTCACGCGGGTCGACGCCGACCCGGGCGACCCGGTCGGGTACCTGCGCGCGATCTGCCTCGGGTCGTTCCTCGCGCGCTTGCCCGAGCCGCTGCGCGAGCCGTTCGTGGCCGCCGTGCTCGAGCGCCTGCCGCAGCCGCTGGCGATCCACTACGTGCGCCTGAACATCCTCGCGCGGGCGTAGTCGCGGGGGCGTGCGCCGTCGTTCTGCCGCGGGCGAACGTCAACGGCGCGGGTAAGGGGTGAGGGTCCGATCGGTGCGGTCATTTCCCGACACCCGAGCGCAGCGCAGCGCCGGCTGTCGGGAACCTTCTCGTGGCCGGCACTTTCCCGACACCCGCGATTCGCGCGAAGTCCGGTGGCGGGAAATGTCCACGCGCCACCGCCCCCGCGCCAACCGTTGCCCGCGCTGCGCCCCTCCCCGCAGCTTCCTCCCAACTGCCGCCTTTGACGTTGACCTTCGTCCCGCGCCTGCCGCGACACCGGCTTCTAGAATCGCCCGAGCAGCCGCGCGGGCGCTCCCGGGCGGCCGTTTGCCATGTCCCTGCGCCCCTTCCTCGCCCATCTCGAGCACCACCCGGACGCCGCCCGCCTGTCCGAGCCGGGTGCGCGCGCGTTCGTCTCGCAATCGCTGCGGCCTTACCTGATCGCCGCCCTCGCGGAGCGCGACGTGCGCCGGCCGACCGTCGTCGTGGCCGGCGACGACCGCGCCGCGCGCGACCTTGCGGCTGACCTGCGCGCCTGGCTGCGGCCGCGCTCGGTGCGCCTGTACCCGTCGCGCGGCGTCGCATACGAATCGCACCTGCGGCCGCCGGCCCACCTCGTCGGGCTGCGCGTCGCGGCGCTGGACGCGCTGCTCGAGCAAAGCCCGGGCGCGGAGGCCCCAGTTGTCGTGGTGTCGGCAGTCGCGCTCTCGGAGAAAGTCCCCGACCCCGCGCTGCGCCCGCACGGGTTCACGCTGCGAGTCGGCGAGCTGCTCGACCTCGACGAGTGCGCGACGGATCTCGTCGCCGCCGGCTACGAGCGCGTCGACCAGGTCGAGGACCGCGGCCAGTTCGCCGTCCGCGGCGGGCTGCTCGACGTCTACCCGGCGACGGAGGAGCGCGCGATCCGCGTCGACCTCTTCGACGACGAGATCGAGTCGCTGCGCTGGTTCTCGACGTTCACGCAGCGCTCGCTCGGCGAGACTGACGTCGCCGAGATCGCGCCGGCGGCGGAGCTCGCCGCGGAGCACCGCGAGCTGGCGGAGATGGCCGCGGACGAGAGCGCGGACGAGCGTCCCGACATCGCCGAGCTGCTGCCCGTCGACGGCTTTCGCGAGCTGCTCGACCTCCTGCCCGCCGAGGCCGAGCTCGTGCTCGCGGCCGAGGAGGACACCGAGCCGGCGCTGCGCGACCACTGGGCCGACGTGTGCGCCGCCTTCCACGACACCGACGCGCACCACCTGTACGTCAATCCTGACGGAATAACGGCCGCGATCGAAGCGCGCAGGCCGCTGCGGCTGTCGTCGATCTCGGGCTCCCAGCCGCTCGAGTTCCGCGCCCAGGCCGCCGAGTTCGCCGCCCGCTCGCTGCGCGAGGCCGAGCCCGAGCTCGAGAAGCTCGCGCGCTCGGGCTACACGACGCTCGTCACGTGGCCCAACCGCGGCGGCGGTGAGCGTGCCGCCTACAACCTCGTGCGGATCAAGGCGCGCTGGGACGGGACCGGGGAGGGCCTCGTCTTCCAGGAGGCCAACCTGCGCGACGGCTTCGTCGCACCCGGCCTGAAGCTCGCGGTGATCCCCGAGCACCGGCTGATCCACCGCCGCAAGGCGTCGACGCGGCCGACGCGCAAGGGCCGTGGACTGCTCCGCAGCTTCACCGACCTGCGCGCGGGCGACCATGTGGTGCACGAGGACCACGGTGTCGCGCGCTTCGCCGGCTTCGACACCAAGACCGTCGGCGGCATCACGCGCGACTACCTCAACCTCGAGTTCCAGGGCGACGACAAGGTCTTCATGCCGGTCGACCAGCTGGCGAAGATCTCGCGCTACGTCGGCGCCGACGGCAGCTCGCCGGCGCTCTCCAAGCTCGGCGGCACGCGCTGGGAGAAGATCAAGGCCCGCGCGCGCAAGGCCGCGCAGGAGCTCGCGGGCGAGCTGCTCAACCTGTACGCCGAGCGCAAGCGCCGGAGCGGCCACGCGTTCGAGCCCGACTCGGACTGGCTGCGCGAGTTCGAGGACGCCTTCCCGTACCGCGAGACGCCCGACCAGCGCGAGGCGATCGACGCCGTCAAGGCCGACATGGAGTCCGAGCGCCCGATGGACCGCCTGATCTGCGGCGACGTCGGCTACGGCAAGACCGAGGTCGCCCTGCGAGCCGCGTTCAAGGCCGCCAATGCCGGCAAGCAGGTGCTGATGCTGGTGCCGACGACGATCCTCGCGCAGCAGCACTACGGCACGTTCGCCGAGCGCCTGCGGGACTACCCGTTCGTGGTCGAGCAGGTGTCGCGCTTCCGTCCCGCGGCCGAGCAGCGAGCGGCGGTCAAGCGCTTCTCCGAAGGCAAGGTCGACATCCTGATCGGCACCCACCGCGTGCTCAGCCGCGACGTCCGTGCGAAGGACCTCGGCCTGATCATCGTGGACGAGGAGCAGCGCTTCGGCGTCAAGCAGAAAGAGCTGCTCCGCCAGCTCAAGCTCAAGGTCGACGTGATCTCGATGAGCGCGACGCCGATCCCGCGCACGCTCCAGATGAGCCTCGCGGGGCTGCGCGACATCACCGTGATCGAGACGCCGCCCGAGGGCAGGCGCCCGGTCAAGACCTATGTCGGCGAATACGACGAGGAGCTCGTCCGGCAGGCGCTCGAGCGCGAGCAGGCGCGCGGTGGCCAGGCGTTCTTCCTGCACAACCGCGTCGAGGACATCGACGAGACAGCCGAGCGGCTGCGTGCGCTGTGCCCGGCGCTGCGCTTCACCGTCGCCCATGGGCAGATGGAGGAGAAGCAGCTCGAGGACCGCATGATCGGCTTCCTGCGCGGCGAGGCCGACGTGCTCGTGTCGACGTCGATCATCGAGTCCGGGATCGACATCCCGCAGGCGAACACCCTGATCGTGGACCGCGCCGACCGCTTCGGCCTCAGCCAGCTCTACCAGATCCGCGGCCGCGTCGGGCGCTCTCGCGAGCGCGCGTACGCCTACCTGCTCTATCCGAGCGCCGGCGCCTTGACGCAGGAGGCCGCGGACCGGCTCTCCGCGCTGTCGGACTACACGGAGCTGGGCGCGGGCTTCAAGGTCGCGATGCGCGACCTCGAGCTACGCGGCGCCGGCTCGCTGCTGGGCGACGAGCAGTCCGGGCACGTCGCCGCGCTGGGCTTCGAGCTCTACATGCAGATGCTCGACGAGGCCGTGCAGTCGATGGACGGCGGCGGCGAGGAGGACCTGTTCGAGCCCGTGCGGCTGGACGTCAACGTCGACGCCTACGTGCCCGTCGAGTACATCCCGTACGAGCAGGCCAAGGTCGAGGTGCACCGGCGGATCGCGGGCTCGCGCGACGTCGCGGAGCTCGAGGAGCTGCGCGCCGAGCTGGCGGACCGCTTCGGCGACCTGCCCGAGCCGCTCGAGAACCTGATCACTCTCCAGCAGGCCCGGATCAAGCTCGGGGAGGCGGGCGCGCGCGTCGTGTCGTTCCGCCAGGGGCGCCTCGCCGTGACGCCGATCGAGCTCGACTCCGTGCGCGCCAAGCGGGTCAGAGCCGAGATCCCGGGAGCGCTCTACGAGTCGGGCAAGTCGCAGCTGTCGGTACGCGTCTCCGACGATCCGGCCGAGCGTTTCCCCGCGGTCGTGCGCGCTGCCGACGTGCTGCTCGAGGTCCAGCGTGCGGCCTAGATGCTTCACGGGGGCTTTATCAGCCGGCCGCTACCCTCGATCGCGATCATGAAGCTGACGAGATATCTGCGAGTCGTGGCGCTGGGCGCCTTCCTCGTGCCGGCGGCGATCCTTGCGGGCTGCGGTGAGAGCGGCCTACCGGGGAACGCCGTGGCCGAGGTCGACGGAACGCCGATCGAGAAGGCCGACTTCGAGCACTGGCTCACGATCGCCGCCAAGGGAAGCGGGCAGCCGAACGCCGCCGTGCCCAAGCCACCCGAGTTCACCGAGTGCATCGCGCAGGCCAAGAAGGCCGCCGCCAAGCCGGCCGAAGGGCAACCCAAGCAGACGGACGCCGACTACAAGAAGCAGTGCCAGCAGCAATACCAACAGTTGCGCGAGCAGGTGCTGGGGCTGCTGATCTCGTACGAGTGGATCGAGCGCGAGGCCGACGCGCAGGGCATCAAGGTGACCGACGCGGAGGTCAAGAAGTCGTTCGAGGATCAGAAGGAGCAGTCGTTCCCGAAGGATGCCGACTACCAGAAGTTCCTCAAGCAGTCCGGCCAGACCAACGAGGACGTGCTGAAGCGAGTGCGGCTCGACGTGCTCTCCAACAAGATCCGCGACAAGGTGACCGCCGGCAAGGACAAGGTGTCCGACGCGCAGATCAAGGCCTACTACGACAAGAACAAGCAGCAGTTCGCGCAGCCCGAGCGGCGCGACATCAGCCTTGTCCTGACGAAGACGGAGGTCAAGGCCGAGGAGGCGAAGGCGGCGCTCCAGTCAGGCGGGTCGTTCAAGCAGGTCGCCAAGCAGTACTCGACCGACGACGCCTCTAAGGCCCAGGGCGGCAAGCTCCCCGGCGTCGCCAAGGGCCAGCAGGAGAAGGCGTTCGACAGCGCGATCTTCGCGGCCAAGAAGGGCAAGATCACCGGTCCCGTCAAGACCCAGTTCGGCTTCTACGTCTTCCGAGTCGACGAGGTGACCGCCGCCTCGCAGCAGACGCTCGCGGAGGCCACGCCTTCGATCAAGGATGTGCTCGCCTCGCAGAACCAGCAGAAGGCGCTGGATGCGTTCGTCAAGAACTTCCGCAAGAAGTGGAAGGCGGAGACCGAGTGCCGCAAGGGCTATCTGACGCAGGATTGCAAGAACGCACCGAAGGCAACCCCGACGCCGACGCCCGGCGCGGTGCCGACCCAGCCGCCGCAGTAGCGAGTGAGCTCGCCCGAGCACGGGGCCGCGGCGATCGCGGCGCTCGACGAGCTGACCCGTCGCCTGCGCCGCGAGTGCCCGTGGGACCGCGAGCAGGACGAGCGCTCGATCGTCCCGCACACCGTCGAGGAGGCCTACGAGCTGGCTGCGGCGGCGCACGCCGGCGATGACGCCAAGCTGCTCGACGAGCTCGGTGACGTGCTCTTCCAGGTGCACTTCCTGGCACTGCTGCTCGAGGAGCGCGGCGCCGGCGCGCTCGCGGACGTGGCGGAGCACTGCCGCCGCAAGCTGATCCGCCGTCATCCGCACGTGTTCGGAGCGGTCGAGGCCGACTCCGCCGGCGAGGTGCTGCGCAACTGGGACGCGATCAAGGCGACCGAGGACGGGCGGGAGCCGGGCATCTTCGGCGAGGTGCCGGAGAACCTGCCCGGTCCGATCTACGCGCGCAAGGTCCAGCGCCGCGTGGCCAACACCGGCTTCGACTTCGACCACGTCCCGTACGAGGCGCTGCGCGACGAGCTCGACGAGCTCGAGGCCGCCGCCGACCGTGACGCGCGCTTTCACGAGGCCGGCGACGTGCTGTTCGCCGCCGTCAACGTCGCGCGCAAGCTGAAGGTCGATCCCGAGCTGGCATTGCGGGCGGCCACCGACCGCTTCCGCCGGCGCGTGGAGGGCGCCGAGGGCCTGGCGGCATCGGAGGGCCGGGACTGGAACGATCTCGGGCCCGACGACCAGCTCGCCCTCTACGCGCGGGCGCGCATGCAAGAGGAGCGCTGAGCGCTTGAGCCAGATCGAGACCGTCCACGCACGACAGATCCTGGACTCGCGGGGCAACCCGACCGTCGAGGTCGAGCTGGCGCTGCGCTCGGGCGCGCACGGTCGTGCGGCGGTCCCGTCCGGCGCGTCGACGGGCGAGTTCGAGGCGACCGAGTTGCGCGACGGTGGCGACGCCTACCTGGGCAAGGGCGTCACGAAGGCGGTAGCGAACGTCAACGGCGAGATCGCCGCGGCGATCGCGGGTCACGACGTGCTCGACCAGTCGGGTCTGGATCGGGCGCTGATCGAGCTCGACGGCACGCCCAACAAGAGCCGCCTGGGCGCGAACGCGATCCTCGGGGTCTCGCTCGCGGCCGCGCGCGCAGCCGCCGCCGAGGAGAACCAGCCGCTGTGGCGCTACCTTGGCGGCGAGTCCGCCCGGATCCTCCCGGTGCCGATGATGAACGTGCTCAACGGCGGTGCGCACGCGGACAACTCGGTCGATTTCCAGGAGTTCATGGTGGTGCCCGTCGGCGCGAGCCGCTTCGCCGACGCGCTGCGCATGGGCGCCGAGGTCTTCCACCACCTCAAGCGCCACCTGCACGACCGCGGGCTCGGCGGCGGCGTAGGCGACGAGGGCGGATTCGCCCCGAACCTCGAGTCCAACGAGGCGGCGCTCGAGGCGCTCGTCGCGGGAATCGAGGCGGCGGGCTACAGGCCGGGCGACGACCTGGCGATCGCGCTCGACCCGGCGACGAGCGAGATCCACGGCGACGGCGGCTACGAGCTCGAGCACGAAGGCCGCACGCTCACCTCCGACGACATGGCCGGCTACTGGGCCGACCTCGCCGGGCGTTACCCGATCGTCTCGATCGAGGACGGCATGGACGAGGAGGACTGGGACGGCTGGCGGACGCTGACCGGTCGCATCGGCAACACGGTGCAGCTCGTGGGCGACGACCTGTTCGTGACCAACACCGAGCGGCTCGCGCGCGGGATCGAGCTCGACGTGGCCAACTCGATCCTCGTCAAGGTCAACCAGATCGGGACGTTGACCGAGACGCTCGCGGCGATCGAAATGGCGCGCGCGGCCGGCTACACCGCGGTGATGTCGCACCGCTCGGGCGAGACCGAGGACACGACGATCGCCGACCTTGCCGTGGCGACAGGCTGCGGGCAGATCAAGACCGGGGCGCCGTCGCGCTCGGACCGCGTGGCGAAGTACAACCAGCTGCTGCGGATCGAGGAGGCGCTCGGGGCCGACGCGGAGTACCCGGGCGGCACGGTCTTCCGCCGCTGAGCCGGCAACCTAAAGAGGGACTGTCCCCCTTTACCTAAAGAGGGACTGTCCCCGTTTAGGAGGGACGGTCGCCTGCTTGTCGAAGGGGTCCAGCAGCATGGCTCCCGCCTCAACGCGCATCCGCTGGGACCGCGTCGGCCGCTGGGCGCTGATCTGCGTGTTCGCGCTCGTCCTCTACCTCTACATCGGGCCCGCGCGCACGTGGGTCTCGACCTACGCCGAGGCCAAGCGCAAGCGCCAGGACGTCGCCGCCTTGCGCGCCGAGAATGCGCGCCTGCGTGAACGCAAGCAGCGCCTCGTGCAGCCCGGCGCCGTCGAGCTCGAGGCGCGCAAGCTCGGCATGGTCAAGGGCGGCGAGAAGCTCTACGTGATCAAGTAGCGGTCTCTACCCTCGAGCGGTGCCCTTCGAGACCGCTCTGGACCAATGGCAGGCAGGCCTGGCGCGGCTCGAGGCCGCCCCGTTCGACGAACGCCCGATCCTCGAGCTGGTCACGCGCAAGGTGTACGAGG
>DASQMT010000094.1:0-3048 GCA_035645355.1 Solirubrobacteraceae bacterium
GCCGGCCGCCGTCGCGACGACCTCGGCGCCGAAGCGCAGCGCGTGCTTGAGCGCGTGGAAGCCCTCGAGCAGGACGAGGCGCTCGTCCGTGCGCGCGGCCGCAAAGACGTCCGCGACGGGATCGGCTCCCATCGCACGAAGGATGCCATCCCGGCCGTCCGCGACGCACGCGCCGCGTGCGCGCCGTACGCTCACCGGATGGCCTTCCAGCCCGACGACCTACTGAGCGAAGCGGCGCTGCAGGCGGCCGTGGCAGCCCTCGCCGAGCGCAACCAGCACCACCTCGCCGACATGAACGACGCCGAGCAGTCTGACGCGGTCGGGCACTGGCGCGAGCTCGCGATGACGGTCCTGACGGCCGCGCGCACCGCCGCCTCGGGGCCCGTCGCGGGCGGCGGCGAAACCGGCGGCCGCGCCGCGATCGTGCTCGAGGACGCCGGCGGTGACGAGATCACGGTGCACGCCAGCTTCTATCCGCAGCTCGAGGACCTGGGCGGCGGCGAGGTGGCGGCCACGCCCGCCCAGGCCACCGCCCTCGAGCTGCTCGAGCAGCTCGCGGGCGAGGACGAGCCCGGCGCCTGAGATAGTTCGGGGTCCCCGTCAGCGGGCGAGTGGCGGCTCGCGCCCGAGCGCCGCGAACAGCGCCTCGTAGTCGGCGATCGCGCAGCCGTCGGAGCGCGCGAAGGTGACATCGACCGGCTCACCCGCGAGCGTCCCGGTCATGTGCGCCTGCTCGGAACCGCCGTACTGCTGGGTGCAGGCGACGGCGGGATCGTCCGGCTCGGCCAATGCGGCCAGCTTGTCGATCCTCGACTGCTCGCACGGCTCGGCGCCTCCGCAACGCAGCTCGATCCGCTGCGGGTCCGGCTCGGCGCCCGTCACCTCGATGACGAGGCGCGTCGTGTCGACGGGCGCGGCGGCCGCGGGCCGCTCGTCGTCGGCGCCGCACGCCAGGAGGGCGAGGCCGAGCAGCAGGGCGGGCAGAGGACCGATGATGCGTCGCATGGTTCTACTACGCCCGGACGCCCGATTCGTCACGCTGGAGCCGCTAGCCTCGCATGGCATGGCAGAGGGGTTCGCCCGGGTCGGAGAGATTGAGCTCTGCTTCGAGTCGTTCGGAAGCGATGCCGACCCGGCGCTGCTGCTGATCATGGGCCTCGGCACGCAGATGGTCGCCTGGCCCGAGGACTTCTGCCGTCAGCTCGCCGAGCACGGCTTCCGCGTGATCCGCTTCGACAACCGCGACGTCGGCCGCTCGACCCACCTGCGCGAACTCCCCCCGCCGACGACCAGGCAGCTGCTGCTGCGCGACAAGCGGGCCGCGAGATACTCGCTCGCCGACATGGCCGCGGACGCGGTCGGGCTGCTCGACGAGCTCGGGATCGAGCGCGCACACGTCGTCGGCGCCTCGATGGGCGGCATGATCGCGCAGACCATGGCCGCGCGGCATCCCGAGCGGGTGCTCTCGCTCGCGTCGATCATGTCAAACACGGGGCATCGCTGGAAGGGGAAGCCAGGCCTGCGGGTCTATCCGATCTTCGTGCGCCGGCCCGCTCAGGATCGCGAGCGCGCGATCGCTTCGGCGATCGACGTCTGCCGCCGGATCGGCTCGACCGGCTTCCCGTTCGACGAGGAGACGCTGCGCAGGTCGGCCGAGCTCAGCTTCGACCGTGGCCACAACCCGGCCGGGGGCGCCCGCCAGCTCGCGGCGATCATCGCGGCCGGCGACCGCACAGCGGAGCTGCGCCGGATCAGCGCGCCCACGGTCGTCATCCACGGCACGAACGACCCGATGATCAGGCTCTCAGGCGGGCGTGCCACCGCCGCGGCGATCGCGGGCGCCGAGCTCGTGACGATCGAGGGCCTCGGCCACGACCTGCCGTCCGGCGCCTGGGACCGCATCGTCGACGCGATCGTCGCCAACACCCGCCGCGCGAGCGCCTCGCACCGCGGCGCGGCGGCGGCCCCCGCTGTGGCAGCTCGATCCGGCTCGGCGTGCTGACCGCCGACGGCGACGGGTGGCGCCACCGCTAGGCTGCGCGCCCTCATGCCGCAGGCCGAGCTCGCGATCCTGAACGCGTCGGTCCGGACGCTCGATCCGGCACGGCCGCGCGCGAGCGCGGTGGCGGTCCGCGACGGGATCGTCGTCGCGGTCGGCGACGACGCGCAGGTGCGCGAGCACGCGGGCGCCGCGACCGAGCTGGTCGACGGCCACGGGATCACGCTCGTGCCGGGGCTGGTCGACGGCCACATGCATCCGTTCCACGGAACCGACGGCACGCGCGGCGCCGATCTCGGCGGCCTGCGCACGCTGGACGAGGTCCGCGGCGCGCTCGCGGCGGAGCGTGCGCGCTGCGCGCCCGGCGAGTGGGTGCTCGGCTGGGGGCTCTCCTACTACGCCTTCCACGGCGAGCGCATCGCCGCGGAGGCGATCGAGCCCGCGGTCGGCGACGCTCCGGCCTTCCTCTCGTTCTTCGACTACCACTCCGGGCTCGCGAGCCGGCCGGCGCTGGCGCTCGCCGGCGTGGACGGGCCGCGCGAGTTCCCGGCCGGCGCGGCGGTCGTATGCGACGAGCGCGGCCTGCCGACCGGCGAGCTGCGCGAGCGGCCGGCGATGGCGCTAGTGATCGAGCGGATCCCGGAGCGCACGCGCGCGCAGCGACTGGACGCCTATGCCGACACGCTGCGCCGCTGCAACGCGCTCGGGCTCACGGGCGCGCACGAGATGCTCGGCAACCCGGCGCTGTTCAAGGACGTGGCCGAGCTCGAGCAGCGCGGCGACCTGCGGCTGCGCTGCGTGCTGCCGCTGCTGATCGAGCCCGACGCGGACGACGAGCAGATCGCGGCGCTGCTCGCCCTGCGCGATCGCCGCGGCCGGCGCTGGCGGGCCGGCGTGGCGAAGTTCTTCATCGACGGCGTGATCGACACGGGGACCGCCTGGCTGTTCGAGCCCGGGCCGCACGGCGAGGGGACCGAGCCGTTCTGGCCTGATCCCGAGCGCTACGCCGCGGTCGTGGCGCGCGTCGCGCGCGCGGGTTTCCAGTGCGT
>DASQMT010000095.1:0-7435 GCA_035645355.1 Solirubrobacteraceae bacterium
GATCTTCGACTCCGAGTTCGACCAGTACCGGGGCGTGATCGCGTACATCCGCGTCGTCGACGGCACCTTCCGCAAGGGCGGGGCGATCCGCGCGATGGTCGCGGGGACGCAGGCCGAGATCGATGACATCGGCTTCTTCACGCCCGCCCAGGCGCCCGCCAAGGAGCTGTCGGCCGGCGAGGTCGGCTATCTGATCACGGGTATCAAGGACGTCACCAGGCTGCGAGTCGGTGACACGCTCACGACGTCGGCCAACGGCGCCACAGAGCCGCTCCCGGGCTACCGCGAGGTCAAGCCGATGGTGTTCTGCGGCCTGTTCCCGATCGACTCGGACGCGTACCCCGAGCTGCGCGACGCGCTCGAGAAGCTGACGCTCAACGACGCCGCGCTGCTCTGGGAGCCCGAGACCTCCGACGCCCTCGGCTTCGGCTTCCGCTGCGGCTTCCTCGGCCTGCTGCACATGGACATCGTGCGCGAGCGCCTGGAGCGCGAGTACGACCTCGAGCTGATGGCGACGATGCCGTCGGTCGAGTTCGAGCTGACGCTCACCGACGGCGAGGTCATCACGGTCCACAACCCGACCGACATGCCCGACCCGGCGCGCATCGCCGAGACGCGCGAGCCATACATCAAGGCCTCGATCCTGACGCCGAAGGAGTACATCGGCCAGATCATGGAGCTCTGCCAGGAGCGGCGCGGGGAGCACACCGGCATGCACTACCTCTCCGCCGAGCGAGTCCAGCTGAGCTACGACCTGCCGCTCTCGGAGATCGTGCTCGACTTCTTCGACCAGCTCAAGTCGCGCACGCGCGGCTATGCGTCGCTCGACTACGAGCCGCTCGGCCTGCGCCCCTCGAACCTCGTCAAGCTCGACGTACTGCTGGGGGGCGACCCGGTCGATGCGCTCTCGATGGTCGTACACCGCGACAAGGCGTACGAGTTCGGAAAGGCGCTGACGGAGAAGCTGCGCAAGAAGATCCCCCGCCAGCAGTACGACGTGCCGATCCAGGCGGCGGTCGGCGCGAAGATCATCGCGCGCGAGACCGTCAAGGCGTTCCGCAAGGATGTCACGGCCAAGTGCTACGGCGGCGATATCACCCGCAAGCGCAAGCTGCTCGAGCGCCAGAAGGAGGGCAAGAAGCGCATGAAGCAGGTCGGCCGGCTCGAGATCCCGCAGGACGCCTTCCTGGCGGTGCTCGAGCTGGGGGACGGCGGCCGGTGAGTGCCGTCGGCAAGGTCTTCGCCCCGGTCGGCTACGCCGTCGGGCGCGAGAAGATCCGCGAGTACGCCAGTGCGGTCGGCGAGACGGACCCTTTGCACCTCGACCTCGATGCCGCCCGTGGCGCCGGCCACGCCGACCTCGTCGCGCCGCCGATGTTCGCGGTCGTCTACACGTCACCCGCGATCGGGCCGGCGTTCTTCGATCCGGCGGTCGGGATGGACTTCGCGCGCATGGTCCACGGCGCTCAGGAGTTCACGTGGGGCCCGCTGGTCGTCGCCGGCGACGAGATTTCCACCGAGGTCGAGTTCGCCGACGTCTCCGAGCGCGGCGGGATGGGCTTCTTCGTGTTCGAGTCGCGCTCCACCAACGGGCGCGGCGAGCGCGTCTGCACCGGGACCTGGACATGCATCGTGAGGGCCGGCTGATGGAGGCCGGCGAGGAGCTCCCGGAGCTCAGGGTCACCCCCGACCGTTACCTGACCGTCCGCTACGCGGGTGCGTCGGGCGACTTCAACCCGATCCACATCGACGACGAGCTGGCCCGCTCCGTCGGCCTGCCCGGCCGCATCCTGCACGGGCTCTGGACGATGGCGCAGGTGGCGCGCGCGCAGACCGAGGCGGCCGGTGGCCCGGGCAGCTTGCGGCGCCTGTCCGTTCAGTTCCGCGGCATGGGCGTGCCGGAGCAGGAGCTCGTCGTGACGTCCAAGGTGCGCGAGCTCTCCGGCACGATCGCGGTGATCGACGCCGAGGTCCGCCAGGGCGACACGCGCATCGTGCGCCGCGGCGAGGCGGAGCTCGACCTCTCCGGCTCCGGAGCAGGCTCCTAGACTCAGCGGCGTGCTGACCCCGCGCCAGGAGCTGCTGCTGACGAAGGTGATCGACGGCTTCGCGGCGGCGGGCCAGCCCGTCGGGTCCAAGGCGCTCGCCGCCGACCCGGAGATCAGCGCCGGGCCGTCGACGATCCGCAACGAGCTCGCAGTGCTCGAGGAGCTCGGGCTGCTCGCCCACCCGCACACCTCCGCGGGTCGGGCGCCGACCGACGCCGGCTATCGCTACTACGTCGACCGCCTGCTGCCAGGGCCCGCCCGCGCGGACATGACGCTGCAGCTCGCCCGGCGCGAGGTCGACGAGGCGCTGCGCCTCACCTCGGAGACGCTCGCCCAGGTCACGGACCTGATGTCGATCGTGTCGGCTCCGCCGATCGAGACCACGACGATCCGCCACGTCGAGGTGCTGCTGCTCCAACCGCAGGTGCTGATGGTCGTGATCATCACCTCCACCGGCGGCGTCTCCAAGCGCGTCTTCACCTACGAGCGGCCGGTCGACCCGGGCCTCGCCGACTGGTCCGCGTCCTACCTCAACGAGGCGCTCGTCGGCAAGGGGCTGGGAGCCCGCACGCTGCGCTCGCGCCTGACCGACCCGACGCTGCCGCCTACCGAGCGCAGCTTTCTCGAGGGGCTCGCGCCGGCGTTCACGGACCTCGCCGCGACCGCGGGCGACTCGCTGTACGTCGAGGGGACGGCGCGGCTGCTCGCCGAGCACCGCTTCCAGGACGTCTCCCAGCTCAACGAGCTGCTCGAGCTGCTCGAGCGCCGCGTCTCGATGCTGGGCGTGCTCTCGGCGGCCCTCGACCAGCGCGACCTCTACGTGCGCATCGGCGGCGAGAACGAGGCGCCCGCGCTGCGCGGGCTTTCGCTGGTGGCGGCGAACTACGGGCTCCCGCAACGCAACCTCGGCACCGTGTCGGTGATCGGGCCCACGCGCATGGATTACGCGACAGCGATCGGTGCGGTGCGCACGGCGGCGCTGCAGCTGTCGCGCTTCGTCGAGGACGTCTACGACGCCGACTGAGCCGATGCCGCGCGACGCATACGAGGTGCTCGGCGTGGGCCGGGCCGCGGACGAGACCGAGATCAAGAAGGCGTTCCGGCGTCTGGCGCGTGAGCTGCACCCGGACACGAACGCGGAGGACCCGCAGGCGGAGGACAAGTTCAAGGAGGCCGCCGAGGCCTACGAGATCCTCTCCGATCCTGACCGTAGGCGTCAGTACGACGCCTACGGCCACGAAGGCCTGCGCAGCCGCGGCTACGCTCCCAATTTCGACGGCTTCAGCTCGGTCTCGGACCTGTTCAGCGCGTTCTTCGGCGCGGGCGGGTTCGACAGCGCGTTCGGCGGCGGGCGTGGCCGCGGCGGCCAGGCGCAGGGCGCCGACGTGGTCACTACGGTCGCGATCGACCTTACGCAGGCCGCGCGCGGCGAGACCGTCGATGTCACCTACCAGGCCGACGTGCGCTGCGGCACCTGTCACGGCAACGGCGCCGAGCCCGGCACGCCGATCGTCACCTGTTCCCGCTGCCACGGCTCCGGGCAGCTGCAGGCCGTCTCGCGAACGCGCTTCGGGCAGCTCGTCCGCACCGCGGTCTGCGACGTCTGCGGGGGCGACGGCCGCGTGGCCGAGCATCCCTGCTCGGTCTGCGACGGCCAGGGCAAGCTGGTCGAGCCGCGCACGCTGCAGGTCGACGTGCCGGCCGGGATCGCGGACGGCCAGCGGATCCGGATCAGCGGCCGCGGCCACGCGGGCGAGCGCGGCGGTCCCGACGGCGACCTCTACGTCACGATCCGCGTGCGTGAGGACGAGCGCTTCGTGCGCGACCAGGAGGACCTGCACACCGTCGTCGACGTGCCGGCGCCGCTGGCCGCGCTCGGCACGACGGTGCAGGTGCCGAGCCTGGACGGCGAGATCGCGGTCGAGGTGCCGGCAGGGACGCAGCCGGGTGAGGTGATCACGCTGCGCTCGCGCGGCCTGCCACCGCTGCAGCGCGGCCGCACGGGCGACCTGCACGTGCACGTGAACGTCGTAATCCCGCGCAAGCTCACGCGCAAGCAGCGCGATCTGCTCGAGCAGCTCGCCGACTCGCTCACCGACAACAATCTGAACGCCGACGACGGGATGCTCGCCAAGCTCAAGCGCGCGCTGGCGGGATGATCCGGTTGGCGGTGCGCGTAGCGCGCGCCGACGCGGAGGTGGTGCTGGCCGAGCTGCTGGAGCTGGCGCCCGGGGGCCTCGAGGAGCGTGCGCCTGACGCGGACAGCATCGAGTACGTGCTCTACGGCGCGCCGGGGGAGCTGCCCGCGCTACCTGCGCTGCGCGCCGCCGCGGGCGACGCGCTGGTCGACGTGTCGAGCTCCGAGCTGCCCGACGACTGGGCCGAGCGCTGGAAGGCGTTCCACCGGCCCGTCGACGTGAGCGGGGGAGGGAGACGGCTGCACCTGAGGCCTCCGTGGGAGCCACCGGCAGGCGACGACGGCGTCGACCTCGTGATCGATCCCGGGCAGGCGTTCGGCACCGGCGGCCATCACACGACGCGGCTGTGCCTCGAGCTGCTGCTCACCCTGCCGCCGGACGGCGCGCTCGCCGACTGGGGCTGCGGCAGCGGAGTGCTCGCGATCGCAGCGGCGCGGTTGGGGTGGGCGCCCGTCGTGGCGTGCGATCACGATCCGGCGTCGGTTGCTGCCACGCGCGCCAACGCAGCCGTCAACGGCGTGTCCGAGATCGCGGTCGAGCGCACGGACCTGCGGCGCGGTGGCGGTCCCTGGGCGCCGACGATCGTCGCCAACCTGGTCCGGCCGCTGCTGCTCGAGCTGGCCGCGTCGATGTCCGAGCCGCCGCAGCGGCTGCTGGTCTCGGGGCTGCTGCGCGAGGAGGCCGGCGAGGTCGCGGCCGCCTTTGCCCGTCGCGGGCTGCGCGAGACAGAGCGCCGGCACGGCGGCGAGTGGGCGGCGCTGCTGGTCGTGAGGCAATAGATTCGCCGCCATGGCCCACGATGTCCTGATCCTCGGCGGCGGCTTCGGCGGGCTGACCGCCGCGCGGCGCCTGGAACGCAAGCTGCCGCCGCAGTCCGCGAAGGTCACGCTCGTCAACGACGTCAACTTCATGCTCTACACGCCGTTGCTCCCGGGCGCCGCGGGAGGGACACTCGAGCCGCGTCATGTGGTGGTGCCGTTGCGCGAGCAGCTGCAGCGGACCGACCTGCACCTCGGCACCGTGCTCGGCGCCGATCCCGACCGGCGCTCCGTGCGCGTGCGCTCGCTCGGCGGCCGCGAGTCCGAGCTGCCCTACGACCAGCTGATCGTCGCCCTCGGGTCGACCTCGCGGACGCTGCCGATCCCCGGCCTGGCCGAGCACGCGCTCGGCTTCAAGACGTTGCCCGAGGCGATCGCACTTCGCAACCGGATGGTGCAGACGCTCGAGCAGGCCGAGCTCACCCACGACGAGGCGGCGCGCCACGCGCTGCTCACATACGTCTTCGTCGGGGCGGGCTACGCGGGCCTCGAGGGCGCGGCCGAGATGCAGGACTTCGCCGCAGACCTCGTTCAGCGCTATCCGCGCTCGCGCCTGCACGGGCTGCGCTTCGTGCTCGTCGAGGTGAAGGACCGCGTGATGACCGAGATCCAGCCCGACCTGGCGGCGTTCGCCAGCGCCGAGCTGCGGCGACGGGGGATGGAGATCCACACGAGCACCACGATCGAGCGCGTCGGGCCTGACTCCGTCGAGCTCTCGAGCGGCGAGATCGTGCCGGCGCGCACGGTCGTCTGGACGGCAGGCGTAAAGCCGCATCCGGTCGTCGCGCAGCTCGGGCTCCCGCTCGGCGAGGGCGGCCGGATCGTGGCCGACCGCTTCTGCGCGGTCCCCGGCCGGCCCGGTGTCTGGGCGATCGGCGACGCCGCCTCGGTCCCGGATCCCGCCAACAAGGGCAATCCCTCGCCGCCCACCGCGCAGCACGTGCTGCGCCAGGCCAAGGTCGCGGCCGACAACGCGGTGCACGCGCTCGCGGGTGAGCCGCAGCGCCGGCGCGCGTTCCGCTACCGCACACTGGGAGTGTTCGTCGACATGGGTCGCCACCAGGCGGTCGCGAGCACGCTCGGCATCAAGTGGCGCGGCTTCCCGGCCTGGTTTCTCGCCCGCACGTATCACCTGGCTCTGATGCCCGGCACCGCGCGCCGCGCGCGGCTCGTGACGGACTGGACGACGGGCCTGCTGTTCGGGCGCGACTCGGCCGAGCTGGGCCAGCTCGGCCATCCCGCCGGGCTCGGGGAACGGAGCGCGGGCGGGACCGGGTCCTCACAGGCCGGCGGCGATGAAGTCGTCAGCGGCGCCGGCGCGCGTCTCGACGACTGAGCGGGCGCCGAGGCAGACCGCCAGGCGGCGTGGCGGGACAGCGCGGTCGACGCGCACGGGTCGCCCGTCGCGGGCGAGCCAGATCAGGTCGAGCGCGAAGCGCATCCCGAACGTGTGCACCGAGCGGCAGCGGGGGAGGTGCAGCGCGTGGCCGGCCGGTAGCGCGTCGAGCCGTGCCAGGCCGGCGAGGCGCTGCGACGTGCGCTCCGCGCGTGCGATCCGCAGCCCGCCGCGCAGCTCGCGCGCAGGCAGGGCGTCCAGCCGGGTGCGCGCGGCGTCGGTGGCCGTCACGCGCGCATCGTAGAATGCGACGCGACTTGGATCTCGCCGAGCAGATCAAGAGCGACGTGGCCACCGCGATGAAGGCGGGTGACCGCGACCGGGTCGGCGCGCTCCGGCTGGTCCTGTCAGAGCTGCAGAAGGCCGCCAAGGAGGGCGACGCGGACGAGCAGTCGATCCTGCGGCGCGAGCGCAAGCGCCGGCGCGAGTCCGAGGCGGCGTACCGTGAGGCCGGCCGGCTCGACCTCGCCGAGGCGGAGGCCTACGAGGCGGGCGTGATCGAGGCGTACCTGCCTGCCGCGATCGAGGAGGGTGAGCTCGATGCGCTGGTTGCGCACGCGCTCGCGGAGACCGGCGCCTCGGAGCCACGCGACATGGGCCGCGCGATCAAGCACGTGATGGCGGCCGCCGGCGGCCGCGCCGACGGCAAGCTCGTGTCCGCGAAGGTCAAGAGGGCGCTGCAGTAGTGGCGAAGCGTCAGCTCGAGCTCTCCAACGAGGTGGCGGCCGAGCTGGCCGGCGCCCAGGACGTGATCCTCAAGACGCTCGAGGAGCATCTCAGCGCCGACATCTTCCTGCGCGGCAACGTGGTCACGCTCGACGGCGATGCCGAGGCGGTGCAGCTCGCAGCGACGGTCGTACGCGAGCTTTCCGAGCTCGTCGCGCGCGGTCATGAGATCGGCCCCGCGACGATCGAGTCGGTCGCGCGCGTGCTCGACCAGGCCGAGTCGCCCAGCCAGGTGCTCGACGACGTGGT
>DASQMT010000096.1:0-2597 GCA_035645355.1 Solirubrobacteraceae bacterium
CTCGTCATGCCGTGCAGCGCCTCGCCGCGGGCCTGCGCCGCGAGGATCGCGCGCTCGCTGCGCCCGATCAGCTCCGCCGTCTCGAGGGCCGCCTCGATCCGCGCCGCCGCGGCGATCAGCAGGCCGTCGTCGTCACCGAACACGACGTCGCCCGCCCGCACCTCCACGCCGCCGCACATCGCCGGCGCTCCGAGCGCGGCCCGCGACACCGTGGTGCCGGCTCGCGGAGTCGTGCCGCGCGCGAACACCGGCAAGCCGATCCCGCGCAGCCCGCGCACGTCGCGGCAGAAGCCGTCCGTGACGATCCCGGCCAGCCCGCGCCGGCTCGCCTCGGTGGCGAACAGCTCCCCGAACACCGCGCGCGTCCCGCCGTGCGTGGCGATCACGAGCACGTCGCCGGGCGCCGCCTCGTCGAGCGCGCTCATCACCGGCAGGTGATCGTCCTCGGCGAGCACCGTGAACGCCGGCCCGGCCATGCGCACGTCAGGGATCATCGCCCGGACGCCGGCGTCGACAACGGGCAGCGCCTTGTCGGCATCCGACAGCGCGGACACGTCGATCCCGAGCAGTCGCTCGATCAGTCTCACGGCGTAGAGCGTGTCACACCGGTCGCGCGAAGATTCGTGTGGGGGCCGCTGCGGGTATGCGGCCCCGGATGACCCGACGCCCCGCTGACACCGCACGACGCGCAGGACTGATTGCCGTGGCCGTGGCGCTCGGAGCCGCGCTGGCGGCGGCGCGGGCGCGGCTCGCGGGCCGCGACACGGGCGGCGCGCTCGCGCCGCGGCTGCGCCGGCACGCGGAGACGCTCCGGGGCCGGACCAAGGCTACGCGCGAGCAGACCTATACCTGTGACTGTGGCGCCCGGTACCGCGTCTCCGGCACGGATCGCCATCGCGTCTACTGGCCCGCCGGCGCGCCCGAGGGCGCGCCCGTGCTCGGCGACCGCTGCGTGCAGTGCGAGGCGCCGTTCCCCGGCGGGCACGCGACCCGGCCGACCTGACGAGCCGCCGCAGGTCCGGTTGAGCCGTCGCCGCGACGGCGCCGTATCGCTTGCATGGAGTGCGTCTGGGACTTCCCGCGCCCGCCGGCCGTCGAGCCGTGCGAGCGCCGCGTGCGGGTGGAGCTGGGAGGCGAGCTGCTGGCCGACTCCACGCGCGCGCTGCGAGTGCTCGAGACCAGCCACCCGCCGACGATCTACGTCCCGCCGCAGGACGTGCGCACCGACCTGCTGCGGTCGCGCCGCACACGGTCGACGTGGTGCGAGTTCAAGGGCACAGCTTGTTACCTGCATCCGGTCGCCGGCCACCGCGGCGCCGCACCGGTCGGCTGGAGCTATGCCGATCCATCCCCGGGCTACGAGGCGTTGCGCGACCACGTCGCGTTCTATCCCGGGCGCGTCGACGCCGCCTGGCTGGACGACGAGCGCGTGCACGCGCAGCCAGGCGACTTCTACGGCGGCTGGATCACGGTCGACCTCATCGGTCCCTTCAAGGGCCCGCCGGGCACGCTCGGCTGGTAGCCGCCGCGTCAGGAGTACCAGCGCATGCGCGGCATCGGCTCGGGTCCGCGGCGCTGCGGGATGCCCGTCCGCCGGTCGAGGACGGCCGGCGAGGGCCGCGACGGAACCTGCCGGCGGCGGAGGGGGAGAAAGCGTGGCTTGAGCATACTTTGCATCCTACAACGTATCGTCTTAGGACGCAAGTTGCCTCGACGTATCTTGCCGGTAACATCACGGCGATGACTGAACGCGACGGCGTGGACGAGATCATCGAGCAGTGGCGCAAGGAGCGTCCCGAGCTCGATCCCTCGCCGATCGGAATCATCGGCCGCATCTCGCGGCTGGCGCGCGAACTCGAGCTGCGGCTCGAGCCGGTCTACAAGGAGTACGGCCTCGAGCCCGGATGGCACGACGTGCTCGCGACACTGCGGCGCGTCGGCCCGCCCTTCCGGCTGCGCCCGACCGAGTTCACCAGCGCGCTCATGCTCACCTCGAGCGGCACGACCAAGCGCCTGGACCGGCTCGAGCAGGCCGGACTGATCGTGCGCGGCCCCGATCCGGCCGACCGCCGCGGAACGCTGATCACGCTCACCGCCGCCGGCCGGCGGCTGATCGACAGCGTCACCGAGGCGCACCTCGCGAACGAGCGGCGGTTGCTTAGCGCCCTCAGCGAGGCCGAGCGGACCCGGCTGGCCGATCTCCTGCGCAAGCTGCAGGTCGGCATGCCGCCGCTCTAAACCGGTACGGCTCGGCACGGCGCCTCACCACGTCTCCGATCCCTCCCCCGCTGCCGCGGCGGCGCGGTAGGGCGCCTGCTCGCGGCGGATCAGGTCCGGGTTGGTCCCGCGCGCGTGCACGAGCGCGAGAGTGAGCGCTTGCAGCGCTCCCGCGGCGCCCAGCAGCGCCGCTGCCACGCGCTCGAGCGCGCCGGGCTCCTCGACGGTCACCCGGCCGGCGGGCGTCAACTCGGGTGCGAGCCGCTGGGCGGCGGCGCCGGACAGCACCGCCGCGACCGGCAGGCCGATCGCGGCGGCCGCGCGGGCGACGTGCTCGGCGCGCTGCAGATGACGCTCGCGGTCGGCGTGGTCGGCGACCG
>DASQMT010000097.1:0-3004 GCA_035645355.1 Solirubrobacteraceae bacterium
TGAGCGGCCTCGCGGACAGGGTCGGCGCCTGCGACGGGACGCTCAGCGTGTCGAGTCCTCCAGGCGCGGGCACGCTTGTGCGGGCGGAGCTGCCCGTCGGCTGATCCGGCGCGGCGCCGGGCTACAGGCATTGCTGCCAGACGCCGATATGTGAACGCGTCAGCGGACGGGCGGAAGCGGCGCCTGAGACGTCCCCCCAACATCGAAGGTGGCTGCCCGCTTCGCGGCCGTGGACCGGACTTGCGTTGAAGCAGCTGGGCATCCTCGCGCTGGGCGCGGAGGCGAAGACGGCTACGGGACGGCGGCTCGCTGACAGCGGGCGGGCGGCGCAGCTCGTGGCCCCCGAGCGCGACTTCCTCCAGGCGACGCTCGACTCGCTCTCCGCGCACATGGCGGTGCTGGACCAGAACGGCGAGATCGTGATGACCAACAGCGCCTGGGCGCGGTTCGCGGGCGCCAACGGCGGCACGCCGCCCGGGCCGGGCGACAACTACCTCGACGCCTGCGATGCCGCCGTCGGCGACCCGTATGCGGAGCGCGCAGCGGCGGGCCTGCGGGCGATCATCGCCGGGAGCGAGCGCCCCTTCGCGCTCGAGTACCCGTGCCACAGCCCGGCCGAGGAGCGCTGGTTCCTGCTGCGGGCCGTGCGCTTCGATGGCACCGGCAGCGCGCGCGTGGTCGTCACGCACCAGGACGTGTCCGAGCGCCATCAGGCGGCGGGCGAGCTCGCGACGCAGGCCGCGCTCCTGGAGCACGTCGACGCGGCCGTGATCGCGACTGACCCGGCCGGCCGGGTCACGCACTGGAATCACGGCGCCGAACGCCTCTACGGCTGGCCCTGCGCCGAGGTGCTCGGTCGCGACATGGCGACGCTGATCATGCCCGCCGGCAGCGCCGACGCGGAGACCGTGCGCTCGGCCTTGCGCAGCGCCGGCCACTGGGAGGGCGAGTTCGCCGTGGTGCGCAACGACGGCTCCACCTTCCCCGCCTACCTGCGCGTGCGCGAGATGCTCGACGACCAGCGCACGTTCGCCGGCCGGACCGCCGTGTCGGTCGACCTCTCCACGCGCGTCGAGTCCGAACGTGCGCTGCTGGCCGCCGGCAACTACCTGCGGGCGGTCGCCGACAGCGTCGCGGGCGGGCTCTTCACGCTCGACACCCGGGGCTGCCTCACCTACATGAACGCCGCCGCCGAGCGGCTGCTGGGCTGGACGCAGGAAGAGCTCCACGGGCGCGTCCTGCACGACGTCGTGCACACCCGCCGGCTCGACGGGTCGCAGCTGCCGATCGAGGAGTCGCCGATCCTGGGCGCGATGCGCGACGGAACGTCGCGGCGTGTCGACGACGACGTCTTCATCCGGCGCGACGGCGGCGAGCTGCCGGTCGCCTACAACGCCGCGCCGTTCGAGACCACCGACGGCGTGCACGGCTGCGTCGTCGTGTTCGAGGACATCTCGGAACGCAAGGCGCGCGAGGAGAGCCTGCAGCGCGACGTCGAGAAGCTGGGCTGGATCGGCCGCATCCGTGACGCGCTCGCCGAAGACCGCTTCCTGCTCTACGCCCAGCCGATCGTGGACCTGCGCAGCGGCGAGGTCGTGCAGCGCGAGCTGCTCCTGCGCATGCGCGAGCCCGGGGGCGGGATCGCCGGGCCGGGCGAGTATCTCGACGTGGCAGAGCAGTACGGCCTCATCGGGGACATCGACCGCTGGGTGATCCGGCGTGGCGCCGAGCTCGCCGCGTGCGGGGCGCCGGTCGAGATCAACCTGTCGGCGCACTCGATCGGAGATCCGTCGGTGCTCGCCCACATCGACCACTGCATCGAGCGGAGCGGCGCGGATCCGACCTTGCTCGTGTTCGAGATAACCGAGACGGCGCTGATCGCGGACGAGGCCGCCGCGCGCGCGTTCGCCGAGCACCTGCACGACCTCGGCTGCAAGCTCGCGCTCGACGACTTCGGCACGGGCTACGGCGGCTTCACCTACCTCAAGCAGCTGCCGCTCGACTTCCTGAAGATCGACATCGAGTTCGTCCGCGACCTCACGACCAACCCGGCCAGCTGCCACGTCATCCAGGCCGTCGTCGCGCTCGCGCGCGGCTTCAAGCTGCAGACGGTCGCCGAGGGTGTCGAGGATGCGGAGACGTTCGAGCTGCTGCTCGAGCTCGGCGTCGACTTCGCGCAGGGTTTCCACATCGCCAGACCGGCTCCGCTCGATGCGGCGGCCACCGACACGAGAGGACCGGCATGACCGACCGCCAGAGCGGGCAGCACGGCGCGGATCAGCGGCGCCTCGAGCAGGAGCAGGCGCTGGCCGACCTCGACCAGAGCATCGCCGATCGCGAGCAGGCGCTGGCGGACGGCGACCAGGACGACATCGAGCGCAGCCAGGCCACGCTCGACGAGCGCCGCGCCGACGTGGATCCGTCAGACCTCGCGGGCGCGGTCGACGTGGCCTACCGCCAGGCCGAGGCCGATCGCCGTCAGGCCCGCAGCGACGCGCGCCAGGACCAGGTCGACCAGGCGCAGACCGGTGGCGACCAGCGCCAGGAGCTGCTCGACAGCCAGCAGGAGGCGTCCGACCAGCCGTCCAAGCCCGCGCCGTTGACGCGCGCGGAGATCCGTGCCGAGGGAGAGCTGCGCAAGGTCAGCGCGCTCAGGCGTGCCGAGAACGCGCGCCGCAGGGCCGAGGACGCGCAGCAGCGCGCCCGTGCGGCCGAGCTCCGGGCCGAGGCGTTGCAGGGTCGCGACTGAGCAGGCAGGAGGAGGCCGGGCCTGCGACCGTCAGCGCCGCCCCAGTCCGCGCAACAAGCGTGCGGCCACGCCGCGCAGTGTCTCCGAGGAGCGCGCCTGGCTCGCGCGGCCGGACGTCAGGATCGCGAGCGCGACCCGCCGCCGCCCGCGGCGCAGTAGCGCGAGCTGGTGGTTGACCGCCGGCGCGTCGGCCGTCGCAGGGGCCCAGCCGCCCTTGAAGTGCAGCCGCCAGCCGCGCGGCGCCGCTCTCGCGAT
>DASQMT010000098.1:0-3325 GCA_035645355.1 Solirubrobacteraceae bacterium
GGCGCCGCTCGGGATGGGCGGCAGCGCGCATCAGGTCTTCATGCGCTACCTCGGACCGGTCTGACGAGCGCGACGACCTCCGCGAGGCGGTCGATCGAGCGCTCGGTGATCGGGTCGACGACCAGGATCGCCTCGTCCGCCCCGGCCTGCTCCAGCTCCTGCAGACGCGCCGCGATCCGCTGCGGCGTGCCGGTCACCGGCGGCGCCTCGGCCGTGACCGGGCGCTCGCCGCTGCCACCGCCGGGCGCGACCAGCACGCAGGCGCTGCGCGCGACCGAGGCCGGCTCACGACCGGCCGCCTGGGCAGCATCGCTGATGCGCCCGCTGAGCGCCGCGAATCCTTCGGCGCTGTTGCCGTAGTCGGCGAACCAGGTGTTCCAGGCGTCGACGTGCGGGAGCGCGATCGACAGCACGCGCGGCCCGTTGCTGCCGATCATCAGCGGCGTGCGCCGCGCGGGCGGCGGCAGCAGGACCGCGTCGTCGGCCTGCCAGAAGCGTCCCGCGAGCGTCACGCGCTCCCCCCCGAGCAGCCCGCGAACGATCGCGAAGGACTCCTCGAACCGCGACACCCGGCGGTCGTAGGGCAGCCCGAACGCGCGGAACTCCCGCTCGTTCCAGCCCGCCCCGAGGCCGAGGACGAAGCGCCCGCCGCTGATCTCGTCGAGGGTCGCGGCCATCTTCGCGATCAGTCCCGGCGGGTGGAACCCGGCGCAGGCGACGAGCGGCCCGAGCCGTACGCGCTCCGTGGCGGCGGCCAGCGCCGCCAGCAGCGTCCAGGCCTCCCACGGGCCGCGCTCCGGACGTCCGTCGCCGCGATAGAGCAGGTGGTCGCCGAGCCAGATCGAGTCGAAGCCGGCCGCCTCGGCCGCACGCGCGATCGCGAGCAGCTCCGGCCAGCGCACGTCGCGCTCCACCTCGGGCAGCTGGATGCCGAGCAACATCCGGGGCACAGTACGGCTCCCACCGCGTTCCTGCTCGCGCGTAACACGGGATGCGGCACGGCGGGTTACGAAGTCGTTTATCCTGCGCGGCTGTGTTCGCCTACCTCGATCCCGGCACCGGGAGCATGCTGGTCCAGCTCCTCGTGGGCGGGGTCGCAGCCGCCGCGGTCGCGGCGAAGCTCTACTGGTACCGGATCCTGCGACTGCTGCGGATCCGCAGGGACGAGCCCGAGCCGGACCAGGAACGCTGAGCGCCGAGCCCGGCTCGTTCCGCGACCATGAGAGTCGCGTGTTCACCACGCCCGAGGGCGTGTTCCGGGTGCTGAGCGCGACCGGGCTCGAGGACTGGCAGGCGCTCGAGCGCTCGGCGCTCTGGCGCGAGCTGCGCGCCGAGCGACGCGTCGTCGCGACCGAGCCGGCGGAGTCCGACGGGCTCCCGGGCCTGCTCACCGATGCGCCCGCCGGCGTGCTCCGCCACGAGCGCGTGCCGTTCCTCTCCTACCCGTACGAGTGGCCGTTCTCGATGCTCAAGGACGCCGCGCTGCTGCAGCTCGAGCTCTGCCGGCGAGCGCTGCGCGAGGATCTGGCGCTCAAGGACGCGTCGCCCTACAACGTGCAGTGGCTGGGAACGCGGCCCGTCTTCATCGACGTCGGCTCGTTCGAGCGCCTGCGGCCGGCCGAGCCGTGGGCGGGCTACCGGCAGTTCTGCATGCTGTTCCTGTACCCGTTGATGCTGCAGGCCTACAAGGACCTGCCGTACCACGCCGCGCTGCGCGGGTCGCTGGACGGCATCGCGCCGCAGGACGCGCGCGCGATGCTCGCCGGCGAGCGCTTCCGCAAGGGCGTGGTCTCGAACGTGCTGCTGCATGCGCGGCTGGAGTCGCGCTACGCCGCCGCGGAGGGCGGCGCCGTCAAGCAGGAGATGCGCCGCGCCGGCTTCAGCAAGGAGTTGCTGGCCGCGAACTTCGGCAAGCTCGAGAAGCTCGTGGCGCGGCTGGAGTGGCAGCCGGGCGAGACGGCCTGGACGGGCTACGGCGAGGACAACACGTACGACGGCGCAGCCGCGGGCCGCAAGGCGGAGTTCGTGCGCGAGGCCGCGGCCAGGCGTCGCTCCGCGCTGACCTGGGACGTCGGCTGCAACGACGGCCGCTACGCGCGCATCGCCGCCGAGCACGCCGAGCTCGTCGTCGCCCTCGACGCCGATCATGCGACCGTCGACGCGCTCTACAGGCAGCTCCGCGAGGAGCGCCGCGAGGACATCCTGCCGCTGGTCATGAGCGTCACCGACCCGTCGCCGGACCTCGGCTGGCGCGGGCGCGAGCGTGCCTCGCTCGAGCGCCGCGGAAAGCCCGAGCTCGCACTCTGCCTCGCCGTGGTGCATCACGTCTGCATCGCCGGCAACGTCCCCGTGGCCGAGTTCCTCGACTGGCTGCACGCACTCGACACGGCGCTGGTGCTCGAGTTCCCCGAGCGCGGCGATCCGATGGTCCGGCGGCTGCTTGCGGGCAAGCGCCCAGGCAGCAACCCGGACTACGAGCGCGCGACGTTCGAGCGCGCGCTGGAAGAGCGGTTCACGATCGACCGCAGCGAGCCGGTCTCGGACACGCGCACGCTCTACGAGGCTCGCCCGCGAGCGTGAGCGGCTCGGTCGGCTTCGGGCGGGCCGCACTGCACCTGGGCGGGCTGTGGGCGCTGGCCTTCGCGCAGCCGCTGTTCGACCTGCTGGGGCGCAACGCGCAGTTCTTCGTCGCACGCGGCAGTGCCACCGCCGACATCCTCGCGCTGGCGTTCGGCTACGCGCTGCTGCCGCCGCTGATCGGCGCCGCGATCGTCTGGGGGCTTGCGAGCATCCGCCCTGCGCTCGGCCGTGGCGCCCTGCTCGCGCTGGTCGCGCTGCTGGTCGCCGCGCTGCTGCTGCCGCCGGTGGGCGACGTGCTCGCGGGCTCGTGGATCGCGATCCCGGTCGCGCTGGCGCTCGGCGCCGGAGCGGCCGTCCTGTACGCCCGCGCCACCGCGGTACGCACGTTCGCGACGGTGCTCGCCCCCGCACCGCTGGTCGTGCTGATCCTGTTTCTCGTCGTCTCGCCGGTGCGCGGCCTGCTTTTCCCAGGCGAATCGAAGGCCGCGGCGACTGGGCCCGCGGCGCCGGCGGCGACGAGGTCCTCGACGCCGATCGTGCAGATCGTGCTCGACGAGTTGCCGCAGACGACGCTCGCCGACTCCCGCGGCAGGATCGACGCCGAGCTGTTCCCGAACTTCGCGCGTCTGGCACGCGAGTCGACGTGGTACCGCAACGCCACGACCGTCGACGACCTCACGACGGAGGCGATCCCGGCGCAGCTCACAGGGGAGCGGCCCGAGCGCGGCTCGCTCCCGACCTCGCG
>DASQMT010000099.1:0-1920 GCA_035645355.1 Solirubrobacteraceae bacterium
GTGATCGACGCGGCGGACCTCTGGGGCCTGCCCGCCGACGCGGCCGAGGCACGGCTGCGCGAGCGTCTCGGGCCGGCCTACCGTGTCGCCGCGATCGGGCCCGCGGGCGAGCGGCTGGTGCGCTTCGCGACGGTCTCGCACGACGGCCGCCACGCCGGACGCGGCGGGCTCGGGGCGGTGCTCGGCTCCAAGCGGCTCAAGGCGGTCGCGGTCCGCGCGAGCCACAAGTGCGCGGTCGCCGATCCCGCCGCCGTGCTGGCGGCCGCCAAGGACCTGCGCGAGCGCTCGTTCGGCCCCGCGACCGCGAAGTACCGCGGCATGGGCACGCTCGCCAACCTGCTCGCCTTCAACGCGCTCTCGGCGCTGCCGGGACGCAACTTCGGCACCGAGACGATGACGCTTGCGCTCGAGGACCGCGTCGCGGTGCGCGAGTCGTGCGCCTCCTGCTCGATCGGCTGCGAGCGGATCCTGACCACCAAGGACGGCCGCGCGGCGCGGGTCGAGTACGAGAGCGCGTTCGCGCTCGGGCCACTGGTCGGGATCGACGATCCCGACGCGGTGCTCGACGCGAGTCTGCTCGCCGACGAGCTCGGCGTCGACACGATCTCGGCCGGTGGCACGATCGCCTGGGCGATGGAGGCCGAGGTTGCGGACTGGCTGCGCTTCGGCGATCCGGTGGCGCTGATGCGTGCGCTGCGGGAGATCGGCGCGCGCGAGGGGCTGGGCGACGTCCTCGCGGAGGGCTCGCGACGCGCCGCCGCGCAGCTCGGCGGCGAGCGCCTCGCGATGCACGTCAAGGGGCTCGAGCTGCCCGGCTACGAGCCGCGCACCCTGCACTCGATGGCGCTCGGCCTGGCCGTCAACTCGCGCGGGGCCGACCACAACCGCTCGGGCGCCTACGAGGCGGATCTCTCGGGCGAGCTCGACCGGCTCGACGGCGGCGACGCCCATGTCGCGGCCGCGATCGAGTCCGAGGACCGCGCCGCCGCGATCGACTCGCTGATCCTGTGCAAGTTCCTGCGCGGCATCTTCACCGAGCCCTGGGAGGAGTGGGCCGCGCTGTTGCGTCCGATCACGGGCTGGGAGATCGACGGCGACGAGCTGCACGCGACCGCACGCGGCATCGTCGCCTCCAAGCACGCGTTCAACATGCGCGAAGGCTGGACGCGCGCGGAGGACACCCTGCCCGCGCGGCTGCTCGAGGTGCCGCTCACCATGCCGTCCGGCCGCGAGGCGACGCTGACGCGCGGGCGGCTCGATGCGATGGTCGCCGAGTACCACCGCGTGCGCGGGCTGGACGTGCCTGTTCCTGCGCACGCTCCCTAGCGGATGTTCCTGACGGTCCTGACGGTCGCCGAGGGCCTTGCGGCGCTCGCGCCGTCACGGCGCAGCGCCGTGGAGCGCGTGACTCCGGCGCTCGCGGTGGTGCCGGCGGAGGACGTCGCAGCGGGCGAGCTGCTTCCCGCGCACGCGCGCGCGACGGTCGACGGCTACGCGGTGCGCGCCGTCGACACCTATGCCGCTTCCGAGACGCTGCCGGCGTTCCTCGACGTGACGGGCGCGGTCGCGATGGGCGTCGAGCCCGAGGGCGCGGTCGGTCCCGGCGCGGCGATGTCGATCCCGACCGGCGGGCTGCTCCCGCGCGGCGCCGACGCGGTCGTGATGGTGGAGCACACGAGCGAGCCGATGCCCGGGACGGTCGAGCTGCTGCGCCGGGTCGCGCCGGGGGACGGGGTGCTGCAGCCGGGCGAGGAGGCACGGCCGGGCGACGTGCTCGTGCCCGCCGGGCGCCCGCTGCGCGCGGCCGATCTCGGGCTCCTGGCCGCGGCCGGGATCACCGAGGTCGCCGCCTATGCGCGACCGCGCGTCGGGATCCTCTCGACCGGCGACGAGGTCGTCCCTGGTGCGATCTCTACCCTC
>DASQMT010000100.1:0-7321 GCA_035645355.1 Solirubrobacteraceae bacterium
GGTGCTCGGCCTCGCGCGCGGCGAATGGGACCTGATCGCGCGCGGTCTGCAGGACCGCCTGCACCAGCCGCACCGGGAGCATCTCTATCCGCGGTCGATGGCGCTCGCCCGCCGCGCGCCGGAGCTCGGTGCCCTCGGCGCGACGATCTCCGGCGCCGGTCCGGCTGTACTGGTGTGGTGCACGTGCGAGACCAGCGGCAGCGTGCTCGCTCGGCTGCAGAGCGAGTGCGCCGGTTGGGCGCAGGTTCGCCACGTCGGGTTCGAGCCGCGGGGCGGCATCGTGCTGGAGTGAGCGAGCGCATTCACGGTCGCGACGACGCTGCTGTCCGCTGGCGATCGGCGCCGCCGTGTGCAGGGGCATTCTCTGTTAGAACTCTTACTAGACCGGATACCAGGATTCCACGAGTTACCGAACGGCGCCAGTCCGACCGGTCTAGCGTCGTTGAGGTGGGAGTGCGGTGAGTCGATGGCCTCGCCGACCGTCGCCCGGAACCGCGGCGACGACATACCATGAGGAGGGCCTTGTCCGTGGCAACCGAGACGTTCGAGCTCAAGCGATTTGTGTGGGCGACGCCCGACCGGCTGGAGATCGAGGGACGGTTCGCAGGTCTCCGCGTCGAGGCGATCGACCGGCCTGTGCTGGTCCTCCGTGGCGACGAGCAGACGCATCGGCTGCCGGCGATCAACGACGAAGCGCCGTCCGCTGACGGCGGGGACTGGCGCGCGGCCTTCGCCTGGCTCGAGGCGCCGACGGCGTTCGGCACCGCCGAGCTCGAGCTCGGCGAGGACCTGGTCGTCGAGCTCCCGGAGCCGCTTCTCAACGGGGACGACAGCGAGCGCGGCGTGCTCGAGGTGCGCCGACGCGGCGGCCAGCGGCTGCGCTTGCAAGCCGAGGCACTGGCGGTGAGGTCGCAGCTGGGCGAGGCGCAGGCCGAGCGCGACCGCAAGGCGAAGGAGCTCGCACGTGCGCGCGAAGACCTCGACGAGGAGCGCGCGGCTCGCGCCCGCGACGCCGAGAGCTTTCGCGCGAGCCTCGCGCAGGCGCAGGAGGCGGCAGAGGAGGCCGTCGCCGAAGCGCGCGACGAGGTCGCGGCTCTGCGTGCACGGATCGCCCAGCTGACGAACGCGAGTACAGAGGCGGAACGCCTGCGTTCGCGCCTGGTCTCGATCCGCGAGATTATCGACCAAGGAACGAACGACAGCGGGGGTTCAGGCGGTGACGCCGCTTCCCCCTGACCGGCATCCTCCGGTTCCCGTGGCGCTGTTCCGCCTACGCGTGCTGCTCGCGCTCGTCGGCTGCTCGCTGCTGTGGGCGGCGAGCCCGGCCTTCGCGCAGGAGGCCACGCCGAGACCGTCTGCGCCACAGGAGCTCTGGGACGCATATCCGCTGACGGCGTCGCCGACGCCGACGCCGACGCCCGCGACGACCGCGGCGGCGGCTTCGTCGCCGGCAACCGAGCAGCGCAAGGTGCGCGCCCCCACGACACCGGCGGTCGGCGACGGCTCGGCGGTGCCGCCGGTGCTCGCCGGGCTGGTGCTCGCGCTCGGCGCGATCGCGCTCCTGTGGACGTTCCGGCCGGGTCGCCGGCGCCCGGCTGCCCCCGCGGTCGTCGACGCCACGGCATCGGACTCCGGCTCATCGAGCGGGGCCGCGCCGATCGGCGTCGCAAGGGACGGGAGCAGGCAGGATCCTCTGTCTCCGCCGGCGGCGCGAGCCCAGTCCCCGCGTCCGCGGCGCGCCGAGACACTGCTGCTCAGCGCAGCCGACCCGCCGCCTGCGGGCAACGGCCACGGCGGACATGACGCCCATCCTCCGCTCGATCTGACTGCGCCCGTCGGGCAGGGCGAGCCGGCGCCGATCGCTCCGCGGGCACCGGCGTCTGCCGCACCGCACCGCCCCCCCGCCGCGCCGCCCGATCCGCGTCGCGCCTGGAGCGCGGAAGTCACATGGGCCTTTTCCGGGAGCGAGCCCCGGTTCGCGGCGGTGGCGCGCAGCGAGCAGCACGAGGACCCTTCTGTGATCGCCGAGTCGCCGCCGCTGCAGTGGCCGCCGGCCGGCCCCGCCGCGGTCCAGGCGCTTACGGAAGCGGTGGCCGAGCTCGAGCGCGCGCTGCTTGCGGCAGGCTGGACTGCGCTCGAGCCGGGGAGCGCGTGGTACGCCAGACGCTTCGGGTGGAAGCCCAAGACCCACGTCGCAGCCGCTCCGGTCTCGTCGCCGGCGGGCGCCCGGACGCTCTGACCGCGACCCGGTTGGCCGGGGGGTTCGAACCCTGCCAGGCTGTTTAGGCGCGGATGAAGACCGGTGCCCCGAGCGGCACAGTGCGCATCAGTCGCCGCAGGTCGGGCTCGCTCGCATGCATGCAGCCGAGCGAGGCGGCGACGCCGATCGTCTCGGGCGACTGGGTGCCGTGGACGGCGATCCGGTCGAGCCCGTTCCAGGTTGCCGGCAGGTTGGGTTGATGGGCCGAGAGCGCGATCGCGCAACAGCCGTAGGTGGTGCCGGGGCCACCCATCTCGAGCTTGTCCGTGACGGCGAATCGCCCGGTCGGCGTGGGGTGGGCGGGCGCGCCGACTCCGATGCGGATGCGCTGAACCGCACGTGAGCCGTCGCGGACGGTAAGCGTGCGCGCCGAGCGGTCGATGCTCAGGGAGACGTCGGTGGCGCCGAGACGCGCCCGTGCGGCGGGGATCCAGGCCGGGCGGGCGTTCGGCCGCTCGGGCACGACGACCTCGAGCCACGCGCCGCGCCGCCGCAGCACGCTTACGACCCGCGAGCCGCCGAACTGGGTGCGGCGTCCGACCTTGCCGACGGTGCGACCGCCGGGTGCCGCACGCAGCGCCGCCCGCCGCAGTACGCGCGCCGTGGTCCAGCGTCCGCGTTTCCCGGCAGCAGGGGACGGCGCCTGCTCGCGCGGCGGTGTCGCCGGCCGATCGGGGGCTTCCTGCACCGCGCCGGGCTTCGCGGTCGGTACAGCGCTGGCGCCGGACCGGCTGCCGCCGCTTGGACCGTCCGTCCCGCCACAGCCCGCGAACGGTGCGAGCAGGAAGATCGCGATCAGACCTGCACGTGGCTTGCGGCAGCGCATGAGCCCAGTATGGCGCTCAGCGCACCGTTTTCTCGCGCAACATCGGCGCCAGCTTGCGCCGCCAGCCGTTGAGCCCGGTTCGCGCAAGCACCTCGTCGGCCAGCTCGAGGTAGTCCTGCCCGAGGTCGGGCCGGTGCTCGAGGATCGAGCGGCCGGACTCGGCGGACTCCGCGTAGGCGATCGACTGGCGGATCACGGTCTCGAACACCTTCTCGCCGAAGTGCTCGCGCAGTGCCGCATACGCGTCGCGCGAGTGCACCGTGCGCATGTCAGCGATGTTCATCACGACGCCGACGAACTCGAGGTCGTCGTTGTAGAACTCCTTCGCCTGCGCTACGACCTCCAGCGCTCCGCTCACCCCCTGGAGCGCGAAGTACTGGGCCTCGGCAGAGATCAGCGCCCAGTCGGAGGCGACAAGGCCGTTGATCGTCAGCAGCCCGAGCGCGGGCGGGCAGTCGATCAGGATCAGGTCATGCTGCTTGCGCGCTTCCTTGAGCGCCTTGCGCAGCACGAGCTCGCGCCCCATCTTGCCGCTGAGGCCACGCTCGACCTCAGCCAGGGAGGGCGATGCGGGAATGATGCCGTCGTGGGTGGCGGCCTTCGCCTTGGCCGCTCCCGACAGCACGTCCGCAACCGTCGGGGACGCATCCGCGGCGACGTCGAAGTAGTCCGACAGGTTGCCCTGCGGGTCGAGGTCGACGCACAGCACGTCGAGCCCGATCCGCCGGAATACGTCTGCCAGCGTGCGGACGGTGGTGGTCTTGCCTGTGCCGCCCTTGAGCGAAAGGACCGCGATCGTCTCGGCCATCGAGCGCGCAGCCTAGCGGCCGCGCGCTACTCGGCGAGGGCGGCGGGAGCGTCGTCCGCCAGTTCCGCGCCGGCCGCGGTCGTATCCATGAAATGAAGCGTATGGCGCCCGACGACGATCTCGTCGCCGTCCGCCAGCGGCGACCATTCCACCCGCCGGCCGTTGACGTAGACGCCGTTGAGGGAGCGGTCGTCCAGCACACGCACGCCGTCGGCCTGCGAGACGATCAGCGCATGCCGGCGCGAGACCGTCGAGTCGTCGAAGCGGACGTCGGCGGCCAGCGAGCGGCCGATCCGGGTCCACTCACGCGCGACGGGGACCACGAGCCGCCGTCCGGAATCCTCGTAGGCGAGGTACATGCCGGGCACTGGAAGGTTCTTACGCGCCTCGTCGACCCACTCGGCAGGGCCTGGGGCGGGCGCCTCGGAGGCCGGAGCGAGCGGAAGCGTGCCCTCTCCCGCGACGGGCAGGGTGCCGGTGGCCTCGACTTCGCCTGGCGTTCTCGAATCCATGTCCGTCGCTCCTTTGGCGCGGGCGGCGCCGTCCAGCAGACCCCAGTCCCCGACGAATTGTAGGGGAGAGGGTCAACGGCGCCCGATAGATCGGCGGCAGGCTTCCGCGCCCGCGCGTCGAACGGACCGGGACGATGCCCGCGCTCAGCCTCCGCCGCGCAAGAGCGGCTCCCGCCGACCCGCAGCTCTCCCGCGCGCTCCTGCGCCGCAGCATGGGAGAGCACGAGACGCAGCGCCACCGCTGCCTGCACTGCAGGCGTACGCCTCTGACGGGCGAGGTGGTGCACGTCTACGAGACCGCGTCCGGCGAACGGCTCGTGTGCGCGCTCTGCCGCCCGCTGCGCCGGAAGGAGCCGGCGCGCTCGGAGCTGATGCACGCGCCCGAGCACGAGCGCTCGGTCCGGCTCGCGCACCGCCGCGCCTGACGACCTGCTGCATTAGGCTTCCGGGTCCGGTGGACCCAGTCACGCTGAGCGTCAACATCGACCGCCCGCGCGAGGAGGTCTTCGCGTACCTGGCCGACGTCGCCAACCACCCCGAGTTCATGGACCACTTCCTCAAGGGCTGGCGACTCACGCGCGAGGAGTCCGCGGGCCGGGGCGCGGGCGCACGCTATCGCCAGGGCGGGCGCTTCGACCGCTTCGGCTACTACGACGTCAACCTCGCCGAGCTCGATCCGCCGTTCAGGATCGTGGCGGTGGGCCGCGGCGGCAAGTACAACCGCATCAAGACCTACCACCAGTGGACGCTCGAGCCGAACGCGGGCGGCACGCGCGTGGAGTACATGTACGAGACCGAGCCGCCGCTCCCCACCGACCGCTTCATCGAGGCCGTGAGTGGCCGGCGCGGCTGGTTCCGGCGCAACGGCGGCAAGGCGCTCCGGCGGCTCCAGGGCATCCTCGAGGAGAACCGCGATCGCGGCGCGCGGGCGACCATCGCCGGTCTAGACTGACGCGCCCGATGACCCGGCCGGCCCGCACGCTCCTGCTCTCGCTCGCCATGCTGGCCGCGCTCGCGCTCGCCGGCTGCGGCAACAAGACCGACACGGCCATCCTGGGAGAGACCGAGGGAATCTACGTCTCGGTCGACGAGCTCACCTACCAGGTCCAGATCTCGCGCATCCTGAACCCCGCGAACGTCGAGGACCAGGCCTATCTCGCCGGGCTGCCGGAGGGCGAGGAGCCGACCGACGAGGAGACCTGGTTCGGCATCTTCATGCGCGTCGAGAACGAGACCGACGAAGAGCACGAGGCGGCCGAGGAGTTCGCCATCCTCGATACGCAGGAGAACCGCTTCGAGCCGATCGAGCTCGAGAGCGAGATCAACGCGTTCGACTACCAGCCGGGGCCTGTCGCGCCCGGCGACCAGATTCCCGAGCCGAACTCACCGGCGTTCGACAACTCGATCCAGGGCTCGCTGATCCTCTTCAAGGTCGAGATCCAGTCGCTCTACAACCGCCCGCTCGAGCTCGAGATCGAGAGCCGGAGCGGCGGCGACAACGCCGTCGTCGAGCTCGACATCTAGCCCCGTAGCGCGGCCTCGAGCACCTGCTTGGCGACCGGTGCGGCGGTCGCGCCGCCGGTGCCCTGCCCGACCAGCATCACGCTGACCGCCACGCGCGGCCGGCGCGCCGGGGCGTACGCCGCGAACCACGCGTCGGTGTCGGTCGGGTCGTCGACGGGCGGCGCGTCCGGGTCGGCGGGATCGGGATCGTCGTTGGTCGTGTCGCGCAGCTCCGCGGTGCCGGTCTTGCCCGCCACCTTGACGCCCGGGATCGCCGCGGCAACGCCGGTGCCCGACGTCACCACGGCGCGCATGTAGCGTCCGACGGCCTTTGCCACCTCCGGCGGGGCTGCGCGCGAGCCGATGGCCGGAGCGCCCTTGCGCAGCGTCGGGCGCATCAGCACGCCGTCCTGCGCGATCGCGCCGGCGACGCCGGCTATCGCGAGCGGCGTCGCGAGCACCTGGCCCTGGCCGATCGCCGTCGAGCCGAGCGCCAGGTCGCCGCCGATCTCGGCGGCGGCGGGGATCGTGGAGCGCAACGCGCCGATCAGCCCGGGATCCTTGTTGAACCCGAAACGCTCCGACGCTGCCACGAGCCGCTCTGCGCCCAGCTCCGCGCCCATCGGCGCGAAGACCGAGTTGCACGAGTGCGCGAACGCGTTCTTGAGCGTGCCGCCGCACGCCTCGCCGTGGGCGTTCTCGAGCTCGACGCCCTCCAGCGTCGCCGACGTCTCGACGGGGTACTTGCTGGACCTCTTCGCGACGCCCGCCTCGAGCGCGGCCGCCAGCGTGATGATCTTGAAGACCGACCCCGGCGGTTGCGGCGCCGAGTAGGCGATGCCGGCGAGCGCGAGCACCTCCCCGTCAGACGGCCGGATCACGGCTACGCCCCCGAAGCGGCCCGCGAGTGCCTCGACCGCCGTGCGCTGCAGCTCGGGGTCGATCGTGGTGCGCACGGCGCTGCCGCGCCGTGGCGCGACCGCGGCCAGCACGCGCGTGCCCGCGCGCAGCTCGCCGCCGGGCGTGCCTGCCAGCTCGGCGTCGAACTGCCGTTCCAGCCCGGTGAGGCCCACCGGCGCGTCCGGCGGCACGCCGCGACGCGCGAGCTCGGTCGCGCGCTCGGGCGGGGCCGGCCCGACGCGGCCCGCGATCTCCGAGGCGAGCGCGCCGAGCTTCGACAGCCGCGCCTCGCCCTCCGCCAGCGGTGTGCCGTCGCGCGCCTGAATGGTGGCGCGACGAGGCAGCTGGGTGGTGCGCGTCAGCGTTTCTCCCGGCCGCAGCCCTGGATGGACGAGGTGCGGGCGCCAGTCGATCGCCGCGCCGTCGTCGAGCGCGACGACCGGCAGCGCGACGCTGCCTGAAAGGGACCCGAAGATGCGCGTGTGCCGCACGAGCGGCAAGGACACTGCGCC
>DASQMT010000101.1:0-3378 GCA_035645355.1 Solirubrobacteraceae bacterium
GATCGCACGACACGCTGAGCGGCTTGGTCTTGGAGTGCACCTTCAAGATCGCCTCGCGGCCGGCGACGTCGGGCGGGGAGACGAAGATCTGGCGATCGAAGCGGCCGGGTCGCAGCAGCGCCGGGTCGAGCTTCTCGAGCAGGTTCGACGCGGCGATCACGACGAGGTCGCCGCTGGAGTTGAAGCCGTCCATCTCGACGAGCAGCTGGTTGAGCGTCTGCTCGCGCTCCGAGTTGTTGTCGGAGCCGCGGACGCCGCCGACGGCGTCGATCTCGTCGATGAAGATGATCGCGGGCCGCGCCTTGCGCGCCTCCGCGAACAGACGCCGGATGCGTGCGGCGCCCAGGCCGGCGAACATCTCGACGAACGAGGCCGCGGACTGGGAGAAGAACTGCGCTCCGGACTCACCCGCGACCGCCTTCGCGAGCAGCGTCTTGCCGGTGCCGGGCGGGCCGTGCAGCAGGATGCCCTTGGGAACGTGCGCGCCGAGCGCGTGGAACCGCGCGGGGTCGCGCAGGAAGTCGACGACCTCGGTCAGCTCGGCCTTGGCCTCGTCCGCGCCCGCCACCTCGTCCCAGCCGATCGACGACGACGAATCGGGCTCGATCTGCTGCGGCTTTGTCCGCGGCATCAGCTTCATCGTGCGCCAGATGAAGAACACGAGCAGGCCCATGAAGATGATCGGCGCCCAGGTGATGATCCAGCTCTCGACCTGGTACCACTGGGGCACTGCCATGGCTTCCATGCTCGGCATGCCCCCGAGTATGGCGGTCATGGGCGGCTTGCGATCTGGGGTCTGGACCCTATTTAGCCTGCTCGACGCGCAGGATCTCCGCGAGCGCGGCGCGGCCCACCCCGAGCTGGCGCTCGTCGGGCTCGCGCGTCCCGACGAGGCGCTGGATCTCGAAGCCGGGGCGCTTGAGGGCGCGCGCCGTGCGCGTCGCGGCGTGGCGCTCGCACCAGGCGAACACCTCGACGGCGACGGCCGACGAGGCCAGCGCGACCGCCCCTCCGGCCAGCGGCCCCGGGCGCTCGACGGCACGCCGCAGCAGCAGCGTGCCGGCGAGGTTGGAGGCGAGCATCGGCGCGACGAGGTGCGAGCCGCAGCGGTCGTGCTCCTTGGTCGCGTCGGCGGCGTCCTCGTCGTCGGCCTCATAGGCGCCGATCGCCTTGTGCTCGACGCCGTGGTAGGCGGCCAGGTCACCGCCGCGCAGCGCGAACAGCGCCGGCATGAAGCCGACCAGCGCAGCGGCGGCCTCGCCGCCCGCGCCGCGCAGGCGCCGCCGCAGCAGCGTGCCGCCGACCGAGGCGCCGGCCGCGACCGCGACCACGCCCGGGTCCTGGAACGGCAGCCGCGCGGAGGGCAGCGCGCGCTTGACCAGCGGGATGACCACGAACGCCTCGGCGAGCCGCACGATCCCGCGCACGCCGGGGATCGGGTCGGCGGCGCGCAGCCGCGGCTTGCGGCCCGAGGCGACCTCGATCGCGCCGGCGTCGTTGCGGACCGCGGCGGCCCAATGGGTCGGGCCGTGGACGAGCAGGCCGTTGCGCAGCGCCATCCCGCCCAGGCGCAGCTTCTCCGGTGCGTCGGTCACGTCAGCAATCTCCTCGGCAGGTCGGCGAAGAACTCGGTCGCGAAGCCGAGGTCGCGCACGTCCAGGCGCTCGTCGGCGGAGTGCAGCAGCGGCCAGGTCGTGTACAGGTCCTGATGGCGCTGGGGGAAGAAGCCGTACGCGACGCAGTCCGGGAAGGCGGCACGGAACCAGCGCGAGTCCGTGAACCCGGGCATCACGATCGGGACGGCCTCGGCGGCCGGCTCGACCTCTCCGAGCCAGGCCGTGATTCCGTCCATCAGCGGGGAGCCGGCCGGCGAGCGGTTGCCGACGATCGCCTCGCCGAACTCGAGCTCGAGCTCGGCGCCGCCGTCCGCATCGCCCATCAGCTCGCGCGCGCGGCGCTCGGCCACCGAACGGTCGAGCCCCGGCGGCAGCCGGCAGTCGACGGCGAACTCGGCATGCGCCGGGATCACGTTGATCGCCTCGCCCGCGGAGATCAGCGTCGGCGCGAACGTCGCGCCGAGCGTCGGCTCCAGCATCGCGGCGAGGCGCGGTTCCTCGGCCCGCATGCGCTCGACGGCGCCCTCGGGGTCGGCGGGGTCCTCGCCGATCGCCTCCAGGAACATGCGTCCCTCGTCGCCGACGTCGTAGCCGGCTCGCCCGCGGCCGAGCCGCTCGAGCGCGGGCAGCAGCTTGAGCAGCGCGTTGTCGGCCAGTCCCGGGACGGAGGCGTGGCCGGCGCGCCCGCGCGCGTGGACGCGAAACCGGACCGTTCCCTTCTCCGCGCAGCAGACGCCGTACAGGCGCCGCTCGCCGTAGGGCATCACCGCGCCGCCGCCCTCGTTGAGCAGCCAATCCACGCGGACGACGTCAGGGCGCTGCTCGGTGAGCCACTGGGCGCCGAACTTCCCGCCGACCTCCTCGTCGACGACCGAGATCAGCTTCAACTCGCCGCGTGCGGGCCGCCAGCCCTCGCGCACGAGATGCGCCGCGGCGACCGCCTCGGCCGCCGTCTGGGACTTCATGTCGACCGCGCCGCGGCCCCAGAGCTGACCGTCGTGCACCTCTCCCGACCACGGATCGTGGCGCCAGTCCCCGGCATCGGCGAGCACCGTGTCGACGTGTGAGAGATAGCCGAGCACCGGTCCCGGCGACTCGCCGCGGACGCGCGCGACGAGGTTCGGGCGCTCCGGATCCGCGGCCCACAGCAGCTCGCACTCCAGCCCGGCGTCCTCGAGGTAGCGCTTGAGCCACTCCTGGCACGCGCGCTCGTTCCCGGGCGGGTTGACGGTGTTGAAGCGGACCAGCTGCGCGAGCACCTCGGTCGCCTCTGCCTGCAGGTCCATCGCCGAGACGGTATCCCTTTCAGCTCACGGGCCCGCCGGCAGCGGCGACGCCAAGTCCCGCGAGCGCGCCACCGCCGAGCGCCCAGAGCGCGGGGCGGCCAGCGGCGAGCAGCGCGAGGGCGGCGGCGAGCACGGCGGCCTGCCACCAGTCCGAGAGCGCCGCGGCGAGCGGCACGGTGGCACCCAGGACCGCCCCCGCGGCGGCCGGGCCGGCGCCGTCGAGGAAGGCGCGTGCGGAGCGGTTCTCGCGCAGCCGCTGGAAGCGCCGGCCACCCAGCATGATCGCCAGGAAGGATGGCGCGAACGCGAGCACGGCGGCCAGCAGCGCGCCGCCCAGCCCGGCTGCGGCCCAGCCGATGAGCGCGACCGTGTGCGTCACCGGCCCCGGCGTGAGCTGCCCGAAGGCGACCGCGTTCAGGAACTCGGTCTCGGTCAACCAGCCGTGACGCTAGACGGCGTCGGCCTGCATCAGCGGG
>DASQMT010000102.1:0-3857 GCA_035645355.1 Solirubrobacteraceae bacterium
GCGCCGACCTGGCCGCGCTGACCCGCGAGCGGGCCTTCTAGCCTCACTCACCCAATGGTGATCGCAATCGACGGCCCCGCCGGGGCCGGCAAGTCCACCGTCGCCCGTGCGATCGCCGAACGGCTGGGCTTCACCTATCTCGACACGGGCGCGATGTACCGCTGCGTCGCGCTCGCCGTGCGCGAGCGCGACGGCGACGCCGCCGCCGTCGCCGAGACGCTCCGGATCGAGCTCGGCGAGCGCGTGCTGCTCGACGGTCGCGACGTGACCGAGGCGATCCGGGCGCCGGCGGTCTCCGATGCCGCCTCCGAGGTCAGCGCCGATCCGGGCGTGCGCAGGGCGCTGGTGCGCAAGCAGCAGGCGATCCTCGAAGACGGCGACTGGGTCGCGGAGGGCCGCGACATCGGCACCGCCGTGTGCCCCGGCGCGCAGGTCAAGGTCTTCCTCACCGCCTCCCCCGAGGCGCGCGCGGGCAGGCGCGCCGCGGAGCTCGGCGCCGACTTCCAGACCGTGCTCGAGCAGCAGCAGCAGCGCGACGCGCGCGACGAGCAGCGCGAGCACTCGCCGCTCGTACCCGCTGCCGACTCGGTACCCGTGGACACGACCGGGCTCGGCCTCGACGAGGTGCTCGAGCAGATCCTCACGCTGGTGGTCGAGGCGCGCGAGGTCGGCGCATGAAAGTCGCGGTGGTCGGCTACCCGAACGTCGGCAAGTCCTCGCTCGTGAATCGCCTCACCCAGTCGCGCGAGGCGGTCGTGCACGAGCGGCCCGGCATCACGCGCGACCGCAAGGAGCTCGAGACGGAGTGGAACGGGCGCGCCTTCACGCTGATCGACACGGGCGGCGTCGACCTCGACGACGAGGACCCGCTGGCGGTCTCGATCCAGGACCAGGCGCGCGCGGCGCTCGCCGACGCGCAGGTCGCGATGCTCGTGGTCGACGCCCGCGCCGGATTGCGCCCGGGCGACGAGGAGGTCGCCGACCTGCTGCGCCGCGGCCGGATACCGGTGGTCGTGGTCGCGAACAAGATCGACTCGCCGCGCGACCTGCCGCTCGCGCACGACTTCCACGGGCTCGGCCTCGGCGACCCGATGGCGGTGTCGGCCGCCCAGGGGCTCGGCACGGGCGACCTGCTGGACCGCCTGGTCGAGCTGCTGCCGCCAGAGGAGGAGTCCGATGGCTCCGAGGACGAGCTCGTCCGGCTCGCCGTGATCGGGCGTCCCAACGTTGGCAAGTCCTCGCTCGTCAACGCGTTCCTGGGCCGCGAGCGCGTGATCGTGTCCGAGGTCGCCGGCACCACGCGCGATGCGATCGACACCGAGCTCGAGGTCGATACCCAACCGACTACGTCGGCGGGCACAGGCGGCCGGCGCATCCGGCTGGTCGACACCGCCGGCATCCGGCGCCAGGCCAAGGTCCAGGAGTCGGTCGAGTACTACACCGTGCTGCGATCGCAGCGGGCGGCCGAGCGCGCCGACGTCGCGCTGGTGGTCTGCGACGCCTCCGACGGCGTCACGTCGCAGGACCTGCGGATCGCGGAGCTGGCGATGAAGTCGGGCTGCGCGACCGCGCTCGTGTTGAACAAATGGGACCTCACGGGCGGCGACGACTTCGACCTCGACCACGAGCGCGCGCGCGTCGCGCGCAAGCTGCGCCTGCGCCCGAAGGTGCTGACCGCGTCGGCGAAGACCGGCCGCCACGTGCCGCGGCTGCTCGTGGAGGTGCTGTCGCTGGCAGACCGCTACGGCCACCGGATCCCGACGCCCGAGCTCAACCGCTTCCTCGGCGACGTGGTCGCCACGCGGCCGCCGCCGCAGAAGCAGGGCCACCGGCTCAAGCTGCTGTACATCGCGCAGATCGGCGAGCGCCCGCCGCGCTTCTCGATCCAGGTCAACAACCGCCAGAAGGTCACGCGCGACTACGCGTACTTCCTCGAGAACAGGTTGCGCGAGCGCTACGCGCTGGAGGGCATCCCCGTGATCATCGACTTCGCCGAACGCAAGCAGCGCCGCCGCGCCGCCTGAGCGCCGCGGCCGACTCGCTACCCTCGGGCCTCTCATGAGCGCGTACGCCGACAACGAGTACCTCTTCACGTCCGAGTCCGTCACGGAAGGCCATCCGGACAAGATCGCCGACCAGATCTCCGACGGCGTGCTCGACGCCGTGATGCGCGACGATCCCGACGGTCGCGTCGCGTGCGAGACGCTCGTCAACACGGGGCTCGTCGTCGTCTCGGGCGAGATCTCGACGGAGACCTACGTCGACATCCAGGAGATCGCGCGCTCGACGATCCGCAATATCGGCTACACGGACGCCGACCTGGGCTTCTCCGCCGACTCCTGCGCCGTCATCAACGCGATCGACAAGCAGTCGCCGGACATCGCGCAGGGCGTCGACCAGGCGCTCGAGCGACGCACCGACGCCGCCGACGAGGACGAGCTCGATCTGGCCGGCGCAGGCGACCAGGGGATGATGTTCGGCTATGCGACAAGCGAGACGGACGAGCTGATGCCGCTCCCGATCGCGCTCGCGCACAAGCTCGCTCACCGTTTGGCCGACGTGCGCAAGGCCGAGGTGGTGCCCTACCTGCGCCCGGACGGCAAGACGCAGGTCTCCGTTCGCTACCAGGACGGCAGGCCGGTCGAGATCGAGAAGCTGCTGATCTCCACGCAGCACAAGGAGGGCGCGGAGTCGCTGATCCCCGACGACCTCTGGGAGCACGTCGTCGAGCCGATCCTGCCCAAGGACCTCTACGACGCCAGGAAGCTGCGCAAGAGCTTCCTGGTCAACCCGACGGGCCGCTTCGTGATCGGCGGCCCGGTCGGCGACGCCGGGCTGACGGGGCGCAAGATCATCGTCGACACGTACGGCGGCATGGCCCGTCATGGCGGCGGCGCGTTCAGCGGCAAGGACCCGAGCAAGGTCGACCGCTCGGCCGCCTACGCCGCGCGCTACGTTGCCAAGAACGTGGTCGCCGCCGGCCTGGCCGATCGCTGCGAGGTGCAGGTCGCCTACGCGATCGGCGTCGCACATCCCGTCTCGGTCTACGTCGAGACGTTCGGTACGGAGAAGGTCGGCCGCGGCCGGATCGCCGAGCTGGTCGACGAGCATTTCGACCTGCGCCCGGGCGCCTTCCGCCAATACCTCAAGCTGCACCGGCCGATCTACCAGAAGACCGCCGCCTATGGCCACTTCGGCCGCGAGGACGCCGACTTCACCTGGGAGCGGACGAACAAGGCCGACGCGCTGCGCGCCGCCGCCGGCCTGAGCGCCGAGGTCGCCGCCTAGCGCGACGATTGCGTCGCTTCGCCGGGGGTACGGGGGGAGCGTGCGCGACTTCCCCGAGGGTTTCCTGTTCGGCTCGTCGACCGCGTCCCACCAGGTCGAGGGCGGCAACTTCAACAACGACTGGTGGGCCTGGGAGCATGCTCCCTACACGACCTGCGTCGAGTCCTCGGGCGATGCGATCGACCAGTGGCACCGCTACGAGGACGACTTCGAGCTGCTCGCCGGCCTGGGGCAGAACGCCCACCGGATGTCGCTCGAGTGGTCGCGGATCGAGCCCGCGCAGGGTGAGTTCAGCCGCGCCGCGCTCGAGCACTACCGCTGGGTGCTCGGCGCGCTCGAGGGGCACGGCCTGACCGCGTTCGTCACGCTGCATCACTTCACGCTGCCGCTCTGGCTGGCCGAGCGCGGCGGCTGGCTGGCGCCTGACGCGATCGAGCTCTTCGCGCGCTACACCGAGCGCGTGGTGGCCGCGCTCGGCGACCTAATGCCGTTCGCGGCGACGATCAACGAGCCGCAGATCGTCGCGTTCATGGGCTACCGCCAGGGCCTGTTCCCGCCCGGGCTCCGCA
>DASQMT010000103.1:0-1539 GCA_035645355.1 Solirubrobacteraceae bacterium
CGATACGCGCGAACGCCTGCGCCTCGCGCTCGGGGGTGTGCCCGCGCTCGAGCGGATCATCGGGTGACTCGGCCAGCACCACCATCCGCACCTGCCACTCGATGCTGTCCCCGTAGAGCCACGACAGCCGGCGCCTGAACGGCTCGGCCGCATACGCCCACGGGCAGCCCGGATCGGTGTACTCCGTGATCACGACCTCGGCCATCGCCGGCCTCAGGCGACGTCTGCCAGCGGCTCGACGCCGAGCCAGCGCCGCTGCGCGGCGGGATCGCCGATCAGCGCGTCGGCCGTGGTCTCGGTCGCGATCGCCCCGCTCACCATCACGAGCTGGCGCTCCGCCAGCGAGGTCGCGACGCCGAGGTTCTGCTCCACGACCAGCAGGCCCATGCCCTCGGCGGCGAGATCCTTGATCGTCTGCACGAGGCCTTCCACGATCGTCGGCGCGAGGCCCTCGGACGGCTCGTCCATGATCAGCAATTGCGGGTTCGTCAGCAGCGCGCGACCGATCGCGAGCATCTGCTGCTCGCCGCCCGAGAGCGACGTGCCGCTGACGCCCTTGCGCTCGGCGAGTCGCGGGAACAGGTCGTATACGCGCTGGGGCGTCCAGGCGGCGCTCGACTTCGCGCCCACGATCTGGAAGTGCTCGTCCACCGTCAGCGACTGGAACAGCCGCCGGCCCTGCGGCACGTAGCCGATGCCCGCGCCGGCGACCTTGTATGCCGGCTTGCCGAGCAGCTCCTTGCCGGCGAGCCGCACCGATCCGCGCGCCGAGCCGAGCAAGCCGACGATCGCCGCGCAGAGCGTCGACTTGCCCATGCCGTTGCGGCCGATCAGAGCCACGGGCTCCGCGCCCATGCTGAACGAGACGCCGTCGAGCACGTGCGCCGTGCCGTAGTAGCCGTGCACGTCCTCGACGACCAGCAGCGGCTCGGTCATTGCGCCGCGCGTCCCAGGTAGAGGTCGTGGACCAGCTCGTTTGCGCGGATCTCGTCGGGGGTGCCTTCGACGATCACGCGGCCGTCGTGCATCATCGTCACCCACTCGGCGACGCGCAGGGCGACGTCCATGTCGTGCTCGATCAGGATCAGGGTGATCGCCGGATCGAGCGCCAGCAGCAGTTCGGTCAGCTTCACGCGCTCGGCGCGCGAGAGGCCGGCGGCGGGCTCGTCGAGCATCATCAGCTGCGGGTCGGCGGCGCGCGCCATGCCGACCTCGAGCTGGCGCTGCTCGCCGTGCGAGAGCTCGGCGACCAGCGCCTTGAGCTTGTCGCCGAGGCCGACGGCCTCGGCCATGGCGCGCCCGCGCTCGCGCAGCTCGTCGTCGACCGGCCGTCGCAGCAGGCGGAAGTGCCCGTCGTGGACGCCGAGCACGGCGAGGTAGAGGTTGTCGTCGACGGTCAGGCCGCCGAACAGGCGCGAGGTCTGGAACGTGCGCGAGACCTTCGCAAGGCCGCAGCCGCCGACCCTATGGACGAGATCTCGTCCTCCACGGGCCTCACGGCGGGCGTGGACGGCTTCCTGATCCTGCGCAGGGTGCCGG
>DASQMT010000104.1:0-7308 GCA_035645355.1 Solirubrobacteraceae bacterium
GGGATGCGGCACCTCGGCCTGCAGCCACTGCTCGTAGGACATGGTGTCCAGCCGGCGGGCGTCCGGGTGGTCCCACGGCGCCTCGGGGTCGACTTCGGCGACCAGCAGTCGCAGCTGCTCGACGCCCGCCTCGTAGGCCGCGACACCGTCCGGCGCCAGGCCGAGGTCGTCGCCGCCGGCGCGCACGACGCGCCCGTCCGCCATCAGGCGAACCGAGTCTCCCGCGCGGTGGCGGGGGAACAGCTCGAGCCCGAGCTCCTCCAGGAGCGCGCGCACGGCCGACTGCGTCGGCGCGATCCATTGGCCGCCGAGCTCGAACGGCTCACCCTCGAGCTCGACGGTGTGCAGCCGGCCGCCCACGCGGTCGCGCGCCTCGAGCACGACGACCCGTAGCTCCGCGGTCACCAGGCGCCACGCCGCGGTCAGGCCGGCGACGCCGGCGCCGACGATCACGACGTCGGCATCGCGTGCATCGACTGCGGGCATCGGTTGCCAACGCTATCCGGACGAGCATCCGTACGCTGCGGTCGTGCGAGCCATCCGCCCCTGCCATGCCGAGGAGCGTCCCGCGATGCTCGCGATCATCAACGCCGCCGCCGAGGCGTATCGCGGCGTGTTCCCGGCCGACCGCTGGCACGAGCCGTACATGCCGTCAGCCGAGCTCGACCGCGAGATCGCCGCAGGGGTCGAGTTCTGGGGCTGCGCGGATGATGGCGCGCTGGTCGGCGTGATGGGCGTGCAGGCGGTCCGCGACGTCCACCTGATCCGTCACGCCTACGTCTCGCCCGCGAGCCAGGGCCGTGGCGTCGGCAGCGCCTTGCTCGCGCACCTCACCGGCTCGGGCGGGCGGCGGCAGCTGCTCGTCGGAACGTGGGCGGCGGCGGAATGGGCGGTGCGCTTCTACAGCCGGCACGGCTTCCAGCTGGTCCCGCCCGGGCGCAAGGCGGCGCTCCTGAGGGCCTACTGGAACATCTCCGAGGCTCAGATCGAAGCCTCCGTCGTGCTCGCGAGACCGCCGCTCGCGGAGGCGGAGCCCGCCTGAGCGCGGCGGCGATAGCCTCCGCGCAAATGGACGCCGAGCATGTCCTCCGCTTCCGGCTCGCCCGCTCGGGACTCGCCCAGCGCGAGGCGCGCACCCTGGCCGACGCGGCGGCCTGCCCGGCATCGGACTTCTCGCGCGACGCCGCGCTGTTCGCGCTCGCGGCGCGCCATCGCGACGTCACGCGGGAGCGCTACCAGGAGGCGGTCAGCGGCGGTGAGCTGGTCGTCGCGCACATCGTCCGCGGCGCGATCCACGCGCTCGCGCCGGGTGACCACGCGCTCTATGGCCGGGCGCTGATCTCCACGGACGACGACGAGCTGGGCGTGCAGCTCGGGCGGCAGGTGCAACGGCTGGCGGCCGACAAGGGCTTCAGTCCGACCGGCGCGCTCGGCGAGGTGGCCGCGGCGACGAGGGCCGCGCTGCACGGCGGGCGCTCGCTGAGCAAGGACGAGCTCCACGAGGAGCTGCGCGGGCGCGTCGGCGCTGACCTGATGCCCTGGTGCAAGGGCTGCAAGAGCCACCATGTCGCGCCGATGCTGTGGCGCTATGGCACCGTCCAGGCCGGCGCGCAGCTCGACGCCGAGCGCCGCTACGTGCTCGGCAAGCCCGGTCGCAAGCCGGCGGCCGCTGAGGCGGTCAAGCGCTATCTGCGGTTCTACGGGCCGGCTGACAGCGGCGGGTTCGCCGACTGGGCCGGCGTCGCGCGGCCGCACGCCGAGCGCCTCTGGAAGCAGGTCGAGAGCGATCTCACCGAGGTGACGCTCGGGCGCCGCCGGCTCTGGGCGCTGAATGAGGATCTGGGGGAGCTCGAATCGCCGCCGGATGCGGAGGGCGTCCGCTTCATCCCGCCCGGCGACCCTTACTTGCAGAAGCCCAACCGGTCGCTGCTCGTCCCGTCCGACGCGCTCCGCAAGCGGCTGTTCCGCCCGGTCGCGAGTCCTGGGGTGGTGCTCGTGAGCGGGCGGCTCGCCGGTCTCTGGCGGGTCAGGGCAGCGGGGAAGCGGACCGAGATCGCAGTCGAGAAGCTCGCGCGCCTGGCGCCCAAGGACATCGAGCACGAGGCGCACCGCGTCGCCGGCCTGCGCGGCGGCGGGGAAGCGAAGCTGGTGGTCAGCTGAGCGGCCGTCAGGCGCCCGCGGGGTGGGGATAGCCGTACCAGGATTGAGCGGCACACACCCTATGACGCGGGCACGGGGCGGTCCAGAGTCCATCTCGCTCTGGACCGGACCACGACACGAAGGGTGTTCCCCAGGTGACGCGTCATCTCGCCCGTCTCGCAGATCTCTCCTACCGCCGCCGTGGTCGCATGGTGTTGGCATGGATCGTCGCCACGGTGCTGATCATCGGCGTGGGCTCCGCCCTGGCCGGCGAGTACAACGCCGACTACAACACGCCCGGCTCGGAGTCGAAGGCCGCGGGTGAGCTGACCGAGGAGCGCTTCGGCGGTTACTCCGGCCAGGAGATCTACGTCGTCTGGAAGGATCCCGCCGGCGCAGAGAGCGCCGCTGCCGAGGCGCGCGTCGAAGCCTTCCTCGCCAAGGCCCAAGAGATCGACAACGTCGCCGAGCCGACCGCGGTCCGGGTTTCCGAGGACGGCACGATCGGCGCGACCACGCTGCCGCTGACCGTCGCCGGCTGGGACGTCCCGAAGGAGGACGGCGAGAAGCTGATCGCCGCCGCGGAGGCGAACAGCGGCGACGGGCTCCAGATCAAGCTCGGCGGCGACCCGATCTACGCCGCGCAGGAGGCATCGAGCCCCGAGGGCCTCGGCTTCCTCGGCGCCGCGATCGTGCTGTTGATCGCGTTCGGCTCGGTTGTGGCGGCGGGCCTGCCGCTCGTGATCGCGCTCGTCGGCCTGGGCATCTCGTCCGGCGGCCTGATCGTGCTGCTCGCCAACGTGATCGACGTCCCCGACTGGACGACGGCGGTCTCCGGCCTGATCGGGATCGGTGTCGGGATCGACTACGCGCTGCTCGTCCTGACGCGCTTCCGCGCCGCGCTCATCGACGGCAAGGACCGCCACGACGCGGTGGTCGAGGCCGTCACCACGGCCGGGCGCAGCGTGATCCTCGCGGGCCTCACGGTGGTCATCGCCGTGCTCGGCCTCGCCCTGACCGGGCTGCCGTACATGTACGGCGTCGCGATCGCCGCCTCGCTCGCCGTGCTGGTCGTGATGGTCGCCTCGGTCACGCTGTTGCCCGCGTTCCTGTCCTACCTCGGCCCGAGGGTCGACCGGCTGCGGCTCCCGTTCCTGCGCCGCAGGGTGAAGGAGGACGCAGGCGGCGAGTCGCCGGCCGCGCGCTGGAGCCACGCCGTCCAGCGCCGCCCGTGGCTCGCCGCGATCGCGGCGAGCGCTGTCCTGCTCGCGCTGGCGGTTCCCGCGCTCGACATGCGCCTCGGCTTCCCGGACGCCGGCAACGACCCGCCGAGCACCATGACGCGCCAGTCCTACGACCTCAACACGGAGGGCTTCGGGCCTGGCACGAACGGCCCGCTGGTGATCGCCGCCGAGCTGCCCGACGCGTCCGGCAAGGCGACGATCGACGAGCTCGCCAAGCAGATCGGCGACGATCCCGGCGTCGCGTTCGTGGCGCCGCCGCGCATCAACGAGCAGGGCGACGCCGCGCTGCTGACCGTCATCCCGACGGGCTCACCGCAGGATGCGGCGACCGAGGATCTGGTCCACAGGCTGCGCGAGGACGTCGTGCCCGAGGCGCTCGCCGGGTCCGGCATCGAGGCCGAGATCGGCGGTGTCACCGCGGCGCTCGTGGATCAGAGCGAATACATCTTGAACCGCATGCCGCTGTTCATCGCCGGCGTCGTGGGCCTCTCGTTCCTGCTGCTGCTGGTCGCGTTCCACTCGCCGCTGATCTCGCTCAAGGCGGCGATCATGAACCTGCTCTCGGTCGGCGCCGCCTACGGCGTCATGACGCTGGTGGCCAAGGGCGGGGCGGTCGGGCAGCTGATCGGGATCGACCACGAGGTGCCGATCGCCCCGTTCATGCCGGTGATGATGTTCGCGATCCTGTTCGGCCTCTCGATGGACTACGAGGTCTTCCTGATCTCGCGCATCCGCGAGGAGTACCTCAGGCATGGCGACACCCGCCGGGCGGTCGCGGACGGCCTTGCGAAGACGGCGCGTGTCATCACCGCCGCCGCCGCGATCATGGTCGTCGTGTTCCTCGCCTTCCTGGCGGCGCCGGACGTCTTCCTGAAGCTGTTCGGGATCGGGCTTGCGTCAGCGATCTTCCTCGACGCGACGCTCGTACGGATGGTGCTGGTGCCTGCCGTGATGCAGCTGCTGGGCGAGCGCAACTGGTGGATCCCGGGCTGGCTCGAGCGCGTGCTGCCCCGCTTGGAGGTCGAATCCGTCGGCTTGCGCCCGGCGGAAGGGCGGACGTAGGCGAGCCGACGGAGATCGTCAGTCCGTCACCGGCCGCAGCAGGAAGACGAACACGCCCGCGTCGGGGTCGCGGTGGTGATCGGCGAGCGTGGCCACGACGGTGCGACCGGTGAGCGCCTCGACGCGCTGCTGCGCCTGGGGCGCGAGCGCGGCGTGCAGCACGTCACGGACCTCCCGCACGGTGTCGTCGCGCTGCTCGGCGTGCAACGTGCGCTCGAGCGGCGTCATCGTCTCGTGCAGCAGGCAGATGATCACGTCGTCGTGGACGAACGTCCGGGCGCGCTGCGGACCGCGACCGACGGCATCGCGGATGACCGCCACGAGCGCGTCGGAGATCGCGGCGCCAAGCCGCCCGTCGCCGTCGGGCTGCGTTTCCAGGCTGGGCGACTGCAAGTGCGATTGCGACTGGGACATCGGTGTCTATCCTAGGGTCGACGTTCGTTTTAGCGAGGCGTGACGGTCCGACAAGGCCGTCAGCGGCGCAAATCAGAAAACCGTGCCGAGCGCCGGTCCGGCGGTTCCATGCGGAATCCGCCGGCGGAGCGGGTGTGTGGCGATCCGGTCGGACGACCGGGAAGGCAGAAGGATGCTCCGCGCCACGCAAGCGCCGTCCGGGCCGAAGTCGAGAGCAGCGAGCGACGACCAGCTGATGTGCGCGGTCCAGGCAGGCGACACGCTCGCGTTCGCGCTGCTCTACCAGCGTCACTGCGGCCTCGCCCTGCGACTGGCGCGCTCCGTCTGTCGTGATGCCGGTCGCGCGGAGGACGCCGTGCAGGAGGCCTTCGCGGCGGCCTGGCGCAGCAGCACGAGCTATCGGCGCGAGGCAGGGTCCGTCCAGAGCTGGCTGATCGCGATCGTCCGGAACCGAGCCGTCGACTCCGTCCGTCGTGAGACGGCTCCGTGCCGTCCCCGACTGCCCGACGCGGATTGCATCGGCCTGGTCTCCATCGCCGGCTCGGCGCATGACGAGGTCATCGCCCGCTGCGACGCCGACGCCCTGCGCGCAAGGCTGCGGCGACTTCCAGAGGCCCAGGCCGAGGTGATCGCGCTCGCCTACTACGGCCAGCTCTCCCAGGCGGAGATCGCGCGCAGGCTGTCGCTGCCTCCCGGCACGGTCAAGGGGCGCATGCGGCTCGGGCTGGACAAGCTGCGCGAGCAGATCAGGGCAGACGGCTAGCGAGGGCCGCCGCTGCGCTCGCCTGCGCCGCGGCGGCCGTCCCCCTCCGCCCCCGCGGACTATGCCCCCGGTATGCGTATCAGTGCCAGCTGCCCGCCTTCGCGCTTGTAGGTGAAGTCGGGGCGACCGTCGCCGTTGTTGTCCTCACCGGGCGCCTTGTCTATCCAGAGCGTGTGCGCCTGGACGTTGATCAGGAACGCTCCCGGGCCGAACGCCTTGGAAGCCTTGACGATGCCGCTCGACTCCCATGCGCCCAGGTTCCCCGGCGCCCTTCCGTCGACGTCGGTCGCCCCTCCGTCGGCGGACTGGTCCACCTTCGCCACCACCTCGGCGCCGGCCGGATTCGCGAACGGAACGTGCCAGAGCCGCGCCGTCGTCGCGTTGGGATCCGTCGAGGTGAGGGGGAACTGCTGGCTCGAGCCGGGGTCCTCTGTGATCAGCAGGCCCTTGCGTGTCGTCTCGATGTTGTCGGGCTGATGGATCTCGTGCAGGGTCTTGACCGGGTTGTCATCGCCCTCGACGAGGACCGTCAGGGACGTCACCTTCCTCGGATCGTCGCGGTCGAGCACCATCTTCCAGACGCGGCCGTTCGTCGACTTGAACTTGGTGTCGAGGCTCTGGTCGGCCCTGCGGCCGCGGCCCGAGTCCACGACGTAGACGACGTTCCCCCGACCCGCTCGCTTGTCGTAGGCGATGTCCTCGACGCGGACGAACTGGAAGACGTTGTTGATGTCGCTCCAGTGCTCGAGCACCCACTGGGGGCCGTCGATGCCGACCAGAGTCGGAGAGCGCAGGTCGGTCTGCCAGCTGCGGTCGGCCGGAGGCGGTGGGTAGCCCTTGTCGGCGGCCTTCAGCTCCGAGCCATCGGCCTTGCGGCCGGTCGCGATGTCCTTCGGCACCTTGATGAAATGGCCCTTGACCTCGGTGCCCGAGCCGGGAGCCACGTCGTAGTAGCTCTCCACGCCCGGCGTGTCGGAGACGAAGGCCCAAAGGTTGCCCTTGTCGGCGAGCAGGGCCTTCGTGCCGGGGGCGATGTAGGAGTAGAGCTGTGACTGCGCGGGCACCGGGCTCGGTCCGGTCAGCGGACCGCTCGTGTACGTGTCGTCGCCCGACAGGACGACCGGCTTGCCGTACCCGGGGATCGCGACGCTGTTCTCGTGGTTGTGCCTGCCCATGCCGTAGATCGGGCGGTGGCTGCGCCGTTTGACGTCGAGCGCGACGACCACGCCGGCCTCACGCTCAGCCGGGCTGCCCATCGGAGGTGGCCAGGAGTCTTCCTGGCGCAGCACGTAATCGGGCGACTCCTCGTTCGTGAACAGGATGGGGCGGGCGAAGCCCTCCCGGGCGGTCGCCAGGAAGTTCGAGCAGAAACGCTGATACCCGAAGCTCTTCGGGATGGCGAAGGAGCCGCTGAGCACTCCCGCCGTGCTCCGGTTGAGCGTCAGGCGGCTCAGCTGGGAGTTGTCGAAGTCGTTCTCCCCGTTGGCTTCGGTGGGGGCCGCCGGCACGTACGGGAACGGCGCCTTGCCGGTCTCGTGGTTCACGAACAGCTGAGTCCTTCCACGGGGCCGGTTGCGCACGGCGATCCCGTCCGGGATCGACTCGAATCGATACCCGCTGTCAAGCTGATCCCCGACGGTCAGGAGCGGCGCGACCCTGGTACCCGGCTTGACCGGGGTGAGCATC
>DASQMT010000105.1:0-12151 GCA_035645355.1 Solirubrobacteraceae bacterium
TCTTCACCGATCTCCTCGTCGACGTGCCGGGGGTTCCTGCGGAGGAGCTGCAGGAGGGCTTGTGGGATCTCGTCTGGGCGGGCGATGCGACCAACGACGCGTTCGCGCCGCTGCGCTCGCCACGGCAGTCGCAGTGGAGCCAGCAGGGACGGGCGGATCGAGCGCGCCGGCGCCGCTTCGGCACGCGCCGTGCCGGTGGACAGCCGCAGATCCAGGGTCGCTGGTCGCTGACGGCGCCGCTCTTCGGCGCCGGTGCCGCCGACCCCGCCGGCCGCCGCCGCGCGCAGGCCGAGCTGCTGCTCGAGCGCCACGGGATCGTGACGCGCGAGCACGTGCTGGCCGAGGGCATCGCGGGTGGCTTCTCGTCGCTCTATGACTCCTTCACCGCGCTCGAGACGCTCGGCGTCTGCCAGCGCGGCTACTTCGTCGAGGGCCTCGGCGGGGCGCAGTTCGCGCTGCCGGGCGCGGCCGAGCGTCTCCGCGCCCAGCGTGACGACGATGCGGCGGCGCCGCTCGTGCTCGCCGCCACGGACCCGGCGCAGCCCTACGGCGGCGTGCTCGCCTGGCCGCCGCGCGACGCCCGCTCCCCTTCACGCCAGGCAGGAGCGCACGTCGTGCTGGCGGGCGCCGAGCCGGTGCTCTACGTCGAGCGCGGTGGCAAGGGCCTGCAAGTGCTCGTGGAGGACGACGACCCGCGCCTGGCGCCGGCGATCGAGGCGCTCGCCGCAGCGGTGCAGCGTGGCCGCATCCGCAAGCTCGGCCTCGAGAAGGTCAACGGCGAGGCGGTCATCGGCTCGCCGTGGGAGGAGCCCCTGATCGACCTCGGATTCCGCCCCGGGCCGCGCAAGCTCACGATCGGCGCCTGACACCGCGGCAGAACGTCAACTGCGGCATCGAAGGGCAGGGTTCAGTCGCGGGTGGGAGATCCGGGGACCGCGGGAGCGCGGGGCGCCTTGACCCCATATGTGACCGTCAAGGCGCCCCGGACCAACGGCCCAGCTCGATCCCGCTCCCCTTACTGCCGCAGTTGACGTTCGCCGGATGAGAAGCGGGCGCACGCGGCCGCCTCCGGCGTACCTTGTGACCCGATGCTCGCCGCGGCCGCCGCCACCCTCGCGCTGCTCGGCGCCGCCGACGATCCCGGCTACGCGTTCGCCCGCTCGCTCGCACTGGCCGGCCCGCGGCCCGCCGGCGGCGCCGCGGAGCGGCGCGCGCACCGGCGTGTCGCCGGCGCTTTCGGCGAAGCGGGGCTCCGGATCGCCCACGACCGCTTCGCCGTGCCCGGCAAGGGCCGCTCGCGCAACGTGATCGGCGCGCTCGACCGGCCGCGCGAGTGCCTGTGGATCCTGATGGCGCACACCGACACGGTGCCACCGTCGCCCGGCGCGGAGGACAACGCCTCGGGCGTCGGCGCGCTCGTCGCGCTCGCGCCGCGCCTCGCGACACTCCAAGCACGCTGCGACGTCTGGCTGGTCGCCACCGGCGCGGAGGAGCGGATCTACACCGGGCAGCCGGACCATCTCGGCGCGAGCGCGCTGGTGCGCCGCCTCCGCGTGAGAGCGAGGATGCGCGATCTGCGCTGGGCGCTGTCGCTGGACGAGGTCGGGCGCGGGCGCGAGCTGTGGCTGCGCTCGCCTGCGCGCCGGAAGTTCGAGCGCCGCGTGCTGGCGGCGGCCCCGGGCAGCGGCATGTCCGTCCGCTGGGTCGCCGACGAGGGCAGCGGCAACTCCGACCATCGCGAGTTCAGCCTCGCCGGGCTGACCGCCGGCAAGCTCGGCCTGCCCGACAACCCGCTCCGCCACACGTCCTCGGATCGCGCCGGCCAGCTGCGGGAGGCGACCTTCCCGCGCGTGCGCCGGCTGCTCGAGACGCTGCTTCAGGCCGGCTGAGCCGCGGCGGACTCCCGGGCCTCGAGCCACGCGACCAGTGCGTCGGGCGGCAGTGGCCGTGCGATGTGGTAGCCCTGCGCCTCGTGGCAGCGCAGCGCGCGCAGCCGGTCCAGGACGTCGGCGTCCTCGACCCCCTCCGCGACCACCTCGAGCCCCAGGTTGTGGGCCAGGTCGATGGTGGAGCGCACGATCAGCGCGTCGTTGACGTCCTCCACGATGTCCGCGACGAACGCGCGATCGATCTTGACCTCGTCGAGCGGCAGCTGCTTGAGGTAGGACAGCGACGCGTTACCGGTGCCGAAGTCGTCGAGCGAGAGCCGCACGCCGAGCGCTCGGAGCCGGTCGAGCACCTCGCCCGCGCGGCGCGGGTCCGCCATCACCGTGTGCTCGGAGAGCTCGCACGTGAGCCGCTCACCCGGGACACCGTGATGTGCAAGCCGCTCGGCGACCGCATCGGGGAGCGCGGCGTCGAGCACGTTGGCCGCCGCCAGATTGATCGCGATCGGCAGCTCGATGTCCTGCTCGCGCCAGCGGCATGCCTGGGCGAGTGCGGCATCGAGCACCCAGCGCGTGAGGTCGCCCATCATCCCCGTGCGCTCCGCGAGCGGCAGGAACTCCGCCGGAGCGAGCAGGCCGTCACGCGGATGCTGCCAGCGGATCAGCGCCTCGACCCCGGTCACCGCTCCCCCGGCGACCGCGACCTTGGGCTGGTAGTGCAGCACCAGCTCGTCCTCGGCGAGCGCCCGGCGCAGCTCGCCGAGCCGCTCCAGCCGCGCGGGGGAGTACGGGTCACGACGGGCGTCATACAGGCGAACGCGGGCCTGTTCGCGCTTGGCGTCGTACATCGCAACGTCCGCGCGCTGCATCAGCGTGGTGACGTCGGTGCCGTGGTCCGGGCAGAGCGCCACGCCGGCGCTGGCGGCGAGCTGGATCGTGACCCCACGCACCACGAACGGCTGCTCGAGCATCGCCAGCAAGCGGTCCGCGAGCTCGGTGGCAGCGGCGCGATCCGAGAGTTCGGGCAGCAGCACGGCGAACTCGTCGCCGCCCAGCCGCGCCAGCGTGTCGCCGTCGCGCAGCGCCCCGCTGAGCCGGACCGCGACATCGCACAGCAGCGCGTCGCCGTGATCGTGGCCGAGCGTGTCGTTGACCTCCTTGAAGCGATCGAGGTCGATCAGCAGCAGCCCGGCGAGCCCGCCGAACGCGCGCACCGAACCGCACGCGCGCGTCACGCGGTCGTTCATCCTGACGCGGTTCGGCAGTCCCGTGAGCGGGTCGTGGAACGCCTGGTGGGTGAGCTTGCGCGAGGCACGCCTGAAGATCGAGAAGAGCGACAGCCAAAGCGCGCCGAAGCCGGCGAGCAGCAGCAGGTGGAGCTTGCGCGTGTCCTCGGCGATCGCCGCCGACGTCGGCGCGTAGTCGAAGTAGAGCTCGACCGCGCCCTCGACCGGTCCGCCCGAGCGCAGCCGCAACGGCGCGTAGACCTCGAGCGTCGGCTCGAGCTCGCGACCACGGTCGTCGCGCTCGCGCTCGACGTTCGAGGCAGTCGTGCCGTCCAACGCTCGGCTGAGGTGCTCAGACGCCTCACGCTCACCGATGTGCGCGCGATCGGTCGCGTACGCCACCCGCCCATCCGGAGCGAAGAGGTGCGCGTGTTCGAAGCGCGCGCCCGTCCACACGATCGCGGCCAGGGCGCGATCGAGCTCGGCCAGCTTCTGCGCGGAGAGCTTGTCGGCGAGCTGCCCGGACCTCAGCTGCGGACCAACGGTCAGCTGGCCGATCACGCTCGTGAGCTGCTCGGCGCCGCGCAGCGCGCGCGCCTCGAGACGCGCCTGCAGGACGGTTCCGATCACGAAGGCGAGCGTGACCATCGCGACCAGGCTGAGCGCGCTGAACATGCCCAGCGGTGAAACGCGTTTGCCCACGCTCCTCATCATCGGCCGACAGGTCGCCGGCATTGAGCGAGCGCCGGCGCCGCCTACCCTCAGACCGGTGCCAGAGGGCGACACGATCCACTACGCGGCGAACCGCATCCGGCCCGTGCTGGCCGGCCACGTGCCCGACGAGGTGCGCACGCCGCACCCGCGCTTCGGCCGAGCGCGCTGGGAGGAGCGGCTTTCGGGCCGGGCGGTGACGTCGGTGGACGCCCACGGCAAGCACCTGTTCATCCGCTTCGAAGGCGGGCTCACGGTGCACTCGCACCTGCGCATGAGCGGATCCTGGCGCGTCCAGGACAGCGCGCGCCGTCCATCGCGCGCCGCCTGGTTGGTGCTGCGGCGCGGCGAGCGCGCCGTCGTACAGCTCAACGGGCCGGTGCTCGAGCTGATGACGGACTCGCGCACGCGCTTCGACCAGCGTCTCAGCCGGCTCGGGCCGGACGTGCTCGCACCCGAGTTCGACGTGCAGCGCTTCCTGCGCCGCCTGCGTGAGGACGACCCGACGCGCGCGATCGGCGACGCGCTGCTTGATCAGCGCACGGTCGCGGGCATCGGCAATCTCTGGAAGGCCGAAGGCTGCTTCGAGGCGCGCATCGACCCCTGGAGGCCGGCCGCAGAGGTCTCCGATGATGAGGCGCTGGCGATCGTGCTGGCATGCCGGCCGCGCATGCAGCGCTCGGCGCTCGACGGCAAGCAGGACCGCTTCCGCCGCGTCTACGGGATGGCCGGCCAACCATGCCCGCGCTGCGGTCCAGACGCGCTGATCCGCGCGCGCGGCCAGGGCGACGACAACCGGACGACGTACTGGTGCCCGTCGTGCCAGACATGACGCTGCGGCGCGTCGGCCACAAGGGTGCAGACCACATCGCGCCCGGCAACACGACCGGGTCGTTCGACGCCGCCCTCGCGGCCCACGTCGACATGATCGAGTTCGACGTCCTGCCCGCCGACCATCGCGCGCCCGCGACGGCCGAGCTGATGCTCGCGCACGATCCCGAGCACATCGGCCCGGACTCGCTCACGCTGGAGCAGGGACTGGCACACCTCGCCGCGCCGCAGTTCGCCGCGATCGAGCTCGACGTCGACCTCAAGCTCCCGGGCTATGAGCGGCGGGTGCTGGACGCACTGCGCCGCCACGGGCTGGTGGAGCGGACGCTCGTGTCGACGATGTACATGCGCAGCCTGGTGGTGCTGCGCGACCTGGAGCCGGCACTGCGGCTCGGCTGGTCGGTGCCACGGTTGCGGCAGGGATATCCGTCGCCGGCGACCGTCGTGCCCGCCTACGGACTGCTTCTCTGGATGCGCCGCCGCCTGCCCGGGATCGCCGCGGCGCACGTGCGCGCAGGGCGCTGCGACGCGCTGATGGCGCACTGGCGGCTCGTCAGCCCGCGCCTCGTGCGCGCGCTGCGCGACGCGGGCGGGGACCTCTACGTCTGGACGGTCGACGATCCCGCCCGGATCAGCGCGCTCGAGGCGCTCGGCGTGACGGGCGTGATCACGAACGACCCGCGGCTCTTCGGCGCGCCCACCGGGCTCAGGCGATCGAGCACGTCGCCGCGCTGAAGTCGGCCGGCTCGGCGCCCGCGGTGCCGGGGTGGCCGGCCTCGGTGACGCGGCGCTCGCGCCGCACGACCCGGCCCTTGATGCGGCGCCACTCGTACGTGACCGCGCCCCGCAGCACGTGGGCCCCGCCCGCCGCCGGTGGCTTGAACTCGAACGTCCAGCCGGCGTCGTACTCCCCTCGCCGGCCCATCCCGACGCTGCGCCAGCCAGAGTCGGCCCCGGTTCTGAGCAGCCGCCAGCGGCCCTCGGAGTTCCGGTACTGGACGCGGAACCGCATCAGCAGCCGTAGCTTGCGGCTGAGCCCGGGCATGCTGCCTCGGATGCCGATCTGGTTGGGGCGCGTCTCGGTGTCGCACACGTTGACGGTCGCCCACGGCTCGGGCGCGGGCTTGGAGCTGGCCGGTTGTGGAACGGCCAGCGCGACCAGGACGACCAGGAGGAATGGCAGGACGTAGCGCATCTCTGCATGCCTCAACAGTCGAATGGCGCGCTGGTTGCGGCGGTAGCGACTTCCGGGCCGCCTGTGATGGATCGCAGGCAGCGCCGTAGTACCTGTCGTGACCACTACGTTGACCGCCGAGATGCCCGCACGGTCGTCGGGCCACGGATTGGACTTCGAGGCGCTCTACCGCTCGGCGCGCGACGACGTCTACGCCTACGTGGCGACGCTGCTGCGCGACCGGGCGGCCGCAGAGGACGTCACCGCCGCGGCGTTCGAGCGCGCCTTCCGCAAGCAGGACACTTACAAGGCCGGGCGTGGATCGGAGCGGGCCTGGCTGTTCGGAATCGCCCGCAACTCGGCCCTCGACGAGCTGCGCCGGCGCAAGCGCAGCGCGGCGCTCGTCTCCGAGCCGGCCGACACCCGCGCGACGGCGCCGGAGGACGCCGTCGAGACGGCGCTGCGACGTGCCGCCGTGCGCGTCGCATTGGCGTGCATCGACCCGCGCGAGCGGGAGTTGGTCGCGCTCAAGTTCCACGCCGGGCTGGACAACGCCGAGATCGCGACGGTGCTCGGCGTCAGCGTCTCGAACGCCGGCACGCAACTGCACCGCGCCATGACAAAGCTTCGGGAGGCCGTCGACAATGCCTGAGATCACGCCAGAGGTCGAGCGCGAGCTCGCCGCCCTCGACGATGCGCTGGCAGGGCGTCCCGTGACGTCCGAGCTGGGCGAGCTGGCGCTGTTGGTGCGCGACGAGCGCCCCGCCCCGGCTGCAGAGTTCACGCGGGGGCTCGACCGGAAGGTCGAGCGGGGGTTCCGGGACCGGGACCCCCGTCCGCGTGCTTCCGCGCGGCACTGGTGGACGCCGCTGCTGAGCGCGCCCGCGATGGGAATGGCCGCGACGCTCCTGGTCGTCGCCGTGATCGTCGTCAGCGAGCCGTTCAGCGGCGCCGGCGACGGCGCCCGGGTGACCGCCGGCGATCAGGCGACGAGTGCCGCAGGCGGAAGCGCGAGCGAGGAGTCGGAGGCGGGCGGCGCAACCGCCGCAGCACCGGACGCGGCGGTCGACCAGTCCGCCCGGTCGTCCGCCCCCGAGGACGCGGTGACGAGCTTCGCCGAGCCGCTGCCCCCGAGCGTGGTGCCGCCGGCCCCGGGCCAGGGCTCGCCGGGCTCCGACGGCCGCGACCGCCGCAGCATCGAGCGGTCGGCGTCGCTGACGCTCGCCGCGCGCCCGCGCGACATCGACGCCGTCAGCGCCCGGATCCAGGACGTGACGCGCCGCCAGGGCGGCTTCGTGGTCTCCTCGACCGTCAACTCCTCCACCGGCGCCGGCGACGGCACGTTCGAGCTGCGCATCCCGGCGCGCAACCTCGATTCGGCGATGGCCGCGCTCTCGCGGCTCGGGAAGGTGCGCGAGCGCGCACAGCGCTCGCAGGACATCACCGCCGCGGTCGTCTCCGCCCGCAGCCGGCTCAAGGATGCGCGCACGGAGCGCAAGAGCCTGCTGCGCCAACTTGGCGAGGCGACCACTGTGACGGCTACGCAAGCGATCCGCGCGCGCCTGAGGATCGTCTCCAGGGAGATCGAGCAGGCACGGGCCGGCGTGCGCCGCGTGCGCAACCGGGCGGCGTTCTCGAGCGTCTCGGTGCTGCTGGTCGCGGACGGCAGCGTGGCCGTGACGGAGGATGACGGCACCTGGACGCCGGGCGACGCGGCCGGGGACGCGCTGCGCGTGCTCGAGGTGGCCGCCGGCGTGCTCCTGATCGCGCTCGCCGTCGCGCTACCGCTGGCGCTGCTCGCCACGCTGGCCGCGGTCGCGGCGCGCTGGTCGCGCCGCCGCCGCCGCGAGCACGCGCTCGACGCCGTCTGAGAACCCGGTACTGTCGAGGCGTGAGCGCAGATCCGACGGAGACCGACCCCGACAAGTACAAGGTCGTGTTCGAGAACGATCGCGTGCGCGTCCTTGAGTACAAGGACAGGCCCGGCGACCGGACATCGACGCATCGCCATCCCGACATCGTCATGTACACGTTGAGCACCTTCGAGCGCCGGCTGGTCCACGGGGGCCGGGAGCGCGACGTGCAGCTGGCGGCCGGCCGCGTCAACTGGATCGGCGCTCAGGAGCACAGTGGCGAGAACATCGGCACGACTGAGACCCACGCCCTGTTCGTCGAGCTCAAGGAACCGCCGCGGGGCGCCCCAAAGAGCGACGCCCCGCTCGGTCCGCCGAGCGACCGCTAGCGCGCCGGCGTGCCCGCCGAGCAGGAAGTCTCCTACGGCGGCGTGGTGGTCCGCGGCGACGACGTGATGGTGATCGTCCCGCGCGGACGGCGCCGCGTCCTGAGCCTGCCCAAGGGTGGAGGCGACCCCGGCGAGTCACCCGAGCAGACGGCCGCGCGCGAGGTGCGCGAGGAGACGGGAATCACCGTCGCGGTGCGCGGCCGGCTCGGCCAGGTCGACTACCGCTACCGTCGCGGCGGGCGCGAGGTCGCGAAGACGGTCCACTTCTACCTGTGCGAGTTCGAGTCGGGCGATACGGCCGACCACGACCACGAGGTCGACGACGCGCGCTGGATGCCGATCGTGGAGGCGCGCCGGCGGCTGAGCTACCCGGGCGAGCGCGCGATGATCGAGCGGGCACTGTCGATCCTGGCCGCAAACGGATAGGGTCCGCGGCGATGCAGGTGCTGAACTTCTTCTCCACGGTCTTCGCGGATCAGATGAAGCGCGGGCGCAAGACCGCCACCATCCGGCTCGGCGACAAGCGCCACAAGTACCGCAAGAACCAGGTCGTACTGGTGACCGTCGGACGCCAGTACTCGCCGCGCGAGAAGCTCTTCCACGCCGTCATCGACAACGTCGAGGTCAAGCGCATCAAGGAGCTGTCGCCGCGCGACATCGAGCACGACAATCCGGAGTTCCGCCGCACCGAGGAGCTCGTCAACTTCCTGCAGCAGATCTACGACCGCGAGGTCTCGCTCGAGGACGCCGTGACGGTCGTGCGCTTCTCGCAGATCATCGAGAACCCGCCCGACCTGCAGGACCGCCTGCGCGGCGTCGGCGGCGCGCAGAACTGATCAGCGTGGTGCGGGAGGGGGCGGCGGCACGAAGCGTTTGACGGGGCGGTGCCGGACCGGCGCGGCCGCGATCGTCATCGAGCTGGCCACGAGCACCGCGGCGGAGCCGAGCGCGATCATCAGGCCCTGACGCGGCTCCAGCAGCGAGTTGACGCCCGGCTTGTCGATCAGCTTCACAGCGATGACGCCGAGCGTGGCGAGCGCCGACCAGCGGGCGAGCACCTGAACCTGCCCCTGCAACGCGGGCACCATCGCGAGCACGAGCAGCAGCACGCTGGCGACGGCCAGTCCCGCGATCAACCTGTCGGCGGACTGGAGCGCATCCCAGCCGGTCATCCCGTCGGTGTTCGTGAACGCGCGGCCGATGCCGCTGAAGAAGTCCTCCATGTGGGCCGGCACCTCGCCGGGGCGGTCCTCTGCGGCGGTGGAGGCGCCGTACCAGGGGCGATCGAGCGCGGCGATGATTCCGAAGGCGGCCGCGATCGCGACGAGGATGTTGCTCCTGAAAGCGATCACGCGCATCTGCTCCGCCATATCGGCATCCCGCGGCCGCGAGTTGACCGGGTTCAGACCCCATAGCGTCGGCAGTCGCACCCTCCGAGTGCCAAACAGCCCTTGACGATCGCGACTTACGTCATAGAATGCCTCGCCAGCGGTTGGCACTCTCAGTACCGGAGTGCCAAAAAGGCACAACGGAGGGTTCAAACAGATGAAGCTCAAGCCTCTCGGCGATCGTCTGATCGTCAAGGCACTCGAGGAGGAGCAGACGACCGCATCCGGCATCGTCCTCCCCGACACGGCGAAGGAGAAGCCGCAGAAGGGCAAGGTCCTCGCCGTCGGCGACGGCAAGCTCGACGACAACGGCCAGCGCTTGCCGCTGGACGTGTCCGAGGGCGACGAGGTCCTCTACTCCAAGTACGGCGGCACCGAGATCAAGGTAGACGGCGAGGAACTGCTCGTCCTCCGTGAGTCAGACGTCCTGGCCAAGGTCCAGGGCTAGAAAGAGGAACAGAGATATGGCACACAAGGAGATCAAGTACGACGTCGACGCGCGCAAGTCGCTCGAGCAGGGCGTCGACGCGGTAGCGAACGCAGTCAAGGTGACGCTCGGCCCCAAGGGTCGCTACGTCGTCCTCGACAAGAAGTTCGGCGCCCCCACGATCACGAACGACGGCGTCACCATCGCCCGTGAGATCGAGGTCGAGGACGTCTTCCAGAACCAGGGCGCCCAGCTGGTGCGCGAGGTCGCGACCGCGACCAACGACGTCGCCGGCGACGGCACGACGACCGCCACGGTGCTCGCCCAGGCGATCGTCCGCAAGGGCCTCAAGAACGTGGCCGCAGGCGCGAACCCGCTCGGGCTCAAGCGCGGCATCGAGATCGCCGTGAACTCTGTCGTCGAGCACATCGGCCAGCAGTCCAAGGAGATCTCGGGCAAGGATCAGATCGCCCGCGTGGCGACGATCTCGGCCGGCGACGAGGAGATCGGCGACGTCATCGCCGACGCCATCGACAAGGTCGGCAAGGACGGCGTGGTCAACGTCGAGGAGGGCCAGACGTTCGGCATGGACCTCGAGTTCACCGAGGGCATGCAGTTCGACAAGGGCTACATCTCGCCCTACATGGTCACCGACCAGGATCGCATGGAGGCGACGCTCGAGGATCCGTACGTCCTCATCGCCAACTCCAAGATCGGCTCCGTCCGGGACATCCTGCCGGTGCTCGAGCAGGTCATCCAGTCGGGCAAGCCACTGCTGATCATCGCCGAGGACGTCGAGGGTGAGTCGCTCGCGACGCTCGTGGTGAACAAGCTGCGCGGCACCTTCACCGGCGTCGCCGTGAAGGCCCCCGGCTTCGGCGACCGCCGCAAGCGCATGCTCGAGGACATCGCGATCCTCACGGGCGCCGAGGTGATCACCGAGGAGATGGGCCTCAAGCTCGAGAACACGCAGATCTCGCAGCTCGGCCGCGCCCGCCGCATCGTCGTGGCGAAGGACACCACGACGATCGTCGACGGCGCCGGCGAGTCCGACGCGATCAAGGGCCGCATCAACCAGATCAAGACGGAGATCGAGAACACCGACTCCGACTTCGACCGCGAGAAGCTGCAGGAGCGGCTCGCGAAGCTGTCCGGCGGTGTCGCCGTCGTCAAGGTCGGCGCGGCCACCGAGACGGAGATGAAGGAGAAGAAGCACCGCGTCGAGGACGCGCTGCAGGCCACGCGTGCGGCCCTCGAGGAGGGCATCGTGCCTGGCGGCGGCGTCGCGCTGCTCGAGGCGACGGCGGCGATCAAGCTCGACTCGATCAGCGACGAGGACGAGAAGACCGGCGCCAAGATCGTGCTGCGCGCGCTCGAGGAGCCGCTCCGCCAGATCGCGGAGAACGCCGGGCTCGAGGGCTCGGTCGTCGTCAACGACGTGCGCAAGGGCAAGACGGGCCACGGCCTGAACGCCCAGACGGGCGAGTACGTCGACCTCGTGGCCGCGGGCGTCATCGACCCGGCCATGGTCACCCGCTCGGCGCTGCAGAACGCTGCGTCGATCGCCAAGAACATCCTCACCACCGAGGCGATCGTCGCCGAGGTGCCGGAGAAGGACGGCGGCGGTGGCGGCGGCATGCCCGACATGGGCGGCATGGGCGGCATGATGTAAGGAGGAGCCTTCGGCTCCGCAGACTGCCCGAGGGCCCGGCGACGCCGGGCCCTCGGTCGTTTCTGGCAGGCTTCGCGAGATGCCCGCCTATGTGATCGCCTACGCAGGGGACGTCCGGGACGCAGCGGTGCTGCAGGAGTACCGCCGGCGCAACGCCGACGCCGTTATCGGCCACGGCGGTCGCTTTCTCGCCCGCGGCGGCGCCGTCGACGTGCTCGAGGGGCCGTGGCCGTGGGAGCGCTGCGTGATCATGGAGTTCCCGGACGCAGGCGCCGCGCGCGCCTGGTACGGGTCCGACGAGTACGCGCCGCTCAAGGCGATGCGCCAGGCCGCCTCGAGTACGCAGCTGATCCTGGTCGAAGGCGTCTGAGCCCGGATCGGCCCGGGGCGCCCGCGGCGATCGCGCGCAGCGCGCCCGGTCGGGGACACGGCCGACGGATCGGCGTTAGTGTGCCGCTCCCGCATGGACGAGCTCTCCTTCCTGCCGGCCACCGAGGTGGCCGCTCTGATCCGCGACGGCTCGTTGAGCGCTCGCGAGGCGGTCGAGGCCTCGATCCGGCGGATCGAGGCGATCGACCCCCGGCTGGGCGCCTT
>DASQMT010000106.1:0-5983 GCA_035645355.1 Solirubrobacteraceae bacterium
GTGCTCGACTTCCCGGCGATGGCCGACCGCGGCCGGCGCATGATCCAGCTCGCCGGCGCGGGCGCCGCCCGCTATGCCGACGACGAGGTCGACGAGACGGTCGCCTTCCTCGAGTGGCTGCTGGGCGACCACTTCATCTTCATCGGCTACCGCGAGTACAAGATCGGGGAGGAGACCATGGGCGTGGTGGCGGGCTCGGGGCTCGGGATACTGTCGGACGAGGCGAGCTCCCGGTTCGCGCGCCCACATCCGATCGCCGAGCTGCCGCCCGACATACGCGAGCGGGCGTTGGAGGGAGACCTGCTGATCGTCTCCAAGACGAACCGCATGTCGACGGTGCACCGTCACGCGCGCCTGGACTACGTCGGCGTGCGCAAGGTCTCGGCCGACGGGCGCATAACCGGCGAGGCACGGATGCTCGGCCTCTTCACGACGAAGGCATACGCCGAGCCGGCGTCGCAGACGCCCTTGCTGAACCGCAAGCTGCGCCAGATCCTGCGCCACGAGGACCTGATCGAGGGCTCGCACGACTACAAGGCCGCGGTCTCGCTGTTCGACTCGTTCCCGAAGGACGAGCTGTTCTCAGCCCGCACCGACGACCTGCGGCGTGCCGTCGTCGCGCTGCTGTCGCTCGAGGGCGATCGTGTGCGGCTGCTGGGCCGCGTCTCCCCCGATGGCCGCTCCGCCTCGCTGATCGCCGCGCTGCCGGCGGCGCGCTACGACGCGGAGCTGCTCGAGTCGCTCACGGCGCTGCTGCGCGAGCGCTTCGGAACCGACGCGATCGACACGCACACGGTGCTGGGCGAGGGCGATCGGGTGCGCGTGCACGCGACGGTGCATGCCCCGGACGGCGTACGCGACGTGTCGCTGCGCGAGCTCGAGCTCGATCTGATCGCGCTCACGCGCACCTGGGAGGACGGCGTCCGCGAGCGTCTGGTCGAGCGCTTCGGCCGGGCGCGCGGCAACGAGCTGGCGGCGCGCTGGGGCCCGCGCTTCCCCGAGTACTACCGCGCCTCGATCGACCCGTCGATGGTGATCGGCGACGTCGAGAACCTCGACCGCCTGGAGCAGGGCGGCGAGCCGTTCGTCGTCGGCATGCAGAACGAGCCCGGGCGCACGCGCGTCGCGCTCTACAAGACCGGCGGCAAGGTGGAGCTGGGCGAGGCGATGCCGACCCTCGAGGACCTCGGGTTGCGTGTCGTCGAGGAGGTGCCGACGCGCATGCTGGGAGGCGACGGCGACACGTGGGTGCAGGACTTCGGCGTCCTCGGGCCGGACGACCGCCCGCTCGACCTGGCCGAGGCCGGCCAGCGCGTCGCGGACTGCATCGCCGCCGTCCGCCGCGGCGACACCGAGTCCGACACGCTCAACCGGCTCGTCCCGGTCGCGGGCCTCGGCTGGCGCCAGGTCGACATCCTGCGCGCGTACCGGATGTACCGCCAGCGCATCGGCTCGCGGTTCACGCAGGCCTACCAGAACGACGTGCTGGCGGCGAACGCGGAGCTGACGGCGAAGCTGGTGGCCTACTTCGAGCTGCGCTTCGATCCGACGCGTGAGCAGGACCCCGAGGCGGAGTCGGCGCTGCGCGAGGAGATCCTCGCGGACCTCGACGCGGTCAGCTCGCTCGATCACGACCGCATCCTGCGCAACCAGCTCGGGCTGATCGACGCGACACTGCGCACGAACGCGTTCACCGACGACCGCAAGGTGATCGCCTTCAAGTTCCGCTCGGCGGACGTGCCCGCGATCCCCCAGCCGGCGCCGCTGTTCGAGATCTACGTCTACTCCCCGGCGATGGAGGGCATCCACCTGCGCGGCGGCGTCGTCGCACGCGGCGGAATCCGCTGGTCGGACCGGATGGACTACCGCACCGAGGTCTACGGGCTGATGCGCGCCCAGGTGACCAAGAACGCGATCATCGTCCCCGCCGGCGCCAAGGGCGGCTTCTACCTCAAGGACCCGCCCGCCGGCCGCGACGAGCTCAGGCACGAGGTCGAGCGTCAGTACGTGCGCTTCATCGGCGGGCTGCTGGAGCTCACCGACAACCTGGTCGAGGGCCAGGTCGTGCACCCGGAGCAGGTGCGCGTGCTCGACGACGACGACACCTACCTCGTGGTCGCGGCCGACAAGGGCACCGCGACGTTCTCCGACACCGCCAACCGGGTCAGCGAGGAGCGCGGCTTCTGGCTCGGCGACGCGTTCGCGTCGGGCGGGTCCAGCGGCTATGACCACAAGGCCCTCGGGATCACCGCGCGCGGCGCCTGGGAGTCGGTCAAGCGCCACTTCTCCGAGCTGGACGTCGACGTCGCGACCGAGCCGTTCACCGTCGTCGGCATCGGCGACATGTCGGGTGACGTGTTCGGCAACGGGATGCTGCTGTCGGACCGCATCCGGCTCGTCGGCGCCTACGACCACCGCCACGTCTTCCTCGACCCGGACCCGGATCCCGACGTCGGCTTCGCCGAGCGCAAGCGGCTGTTCGAGCTGCCCGGCTCCTCCTGGGATGACTACGATCGCACGGCGATCTCGGAGGGTGGCGGTGTCTGGCCGCGCAGCGCGAAGTCGATCCCGCTCTCGCCACAGGCGCGCGCCGCCCTCGGCATCGAGGACGAGCGACTGGCGCCCACGGACGTCATCCGGGCGATTCTGCGGGCGCCCGTCGACCTGCTCTGGAACGGCGGCATCGGCACCGTCGTCAAGTCATCGGAGGAGTCCGATGCGGACGCGATGGACCGTGCGTCGGACGCCATCCGGGTCGACGCGCGCGATCTGCGCTGCCGCGTCATCGGCGAGGGTGGCAACCTCGGCGTCACGCGCCGCGGCCGCGTCGAGTTCGCGCAGCAGGGCGGGCTCGTCAACGCGGACTTCATCGACAACTCGGCCGGCGTCGACTGCTCGGACCACGAGGTCAACCTCAAGATCCTGCTCGGGCTGGCGGAGCGCCGCGGCGAGCTCGACCGACCGGCGCGCGACGCGCTGCTGGTCGAGGTCACCGACCACGTGGTCGAGCACGTTCTCTACGACTCGTTCCTCCAGGCGCAGATCCTGTCCGAGGAGGTCGTCGTGTCCAAGGGCCGCCTGTACGCCTACGAGGACCTGATGACGTCGCTGGAGTCCGCCGGGCTGCTCATGCGCGAGTCCGAGCGGCTGCCGGGATCGGAGGAGATCGCGGAGCGCCGGCGCGCCGGCCGCGGGATGGAGCGGCCGGAGCTAGCGCTGCTGCTCGCCTACTCCAAGCGCGCGCTGGCCCGCGATCTGCTCGCCTCGGAGTTCTGCGACGACCCCTGGCTCGAGCGCGACCTGCGCGAGTACTTTCCTGATCCGGTGGTCGAGCGCTTCGGCCATCTGCTGGCCGAGCATCCGCTGCGGCGCGAGCTGATCGCGATGGTCAACGCCAACATGGTCGTGAACTCGCTCGGCCCGACGTTCGCGTCGCAGCTGGCGGCCGAGCGCGGCGCCGAGCCGGCCGACGTCACGCGCGCCTTCCGCGTCGCGCGCGAGGTCACCGGCGCTGACGCGCGCTGGGACGCGGTCGAGAGCCTCCCGCGCACGGTCGACCGCGGCGTCGTGACTGAGCTGATGGTCGGCGTCGACCGCCTCGTCGAGGCGACCGCGCGCTGGTACCTCGACCACGACGCCGGGATCCGCCTCGCGGATCACATCGAGGCGGCTGCGGCGCCGTTCGCGGAGCTGATCGCCGCGCTGCCCGAGATCGGCTCGGACGAGTGGCGCGCGAACCGCCGACGGGTCGCCGACGAGCTCGTCGCGCGGCAGGTTCCGGAGGATGTCGCCTGGGCGCACGCGCTCAGCGCGGAGCTGATGCTGGCTCCCGACATCCTCGCCGCGGCCGAGCACTCCGGACGGCCGGTGCAGGTCGTGGCCGAGGCGTTCCACGCGCTCGCGGTGCGGCTCGACGTCGTCTGGCTGCTCGGCGCGCTCGACGACCTGCCCCAGTCCACGCGCACCCAGCGCTGGGCGGTCCAGGCGGTGCGCGAGGACTGTCTCGGCGCACTCGCCGCGCTGGCCCGGGCGGCGCTGCTCGAGGCGCCCGCGGGGCAGGACGCCGCGGCGGCCGTCGACGGCTACCTCGAGACGCGCGCGGCGCGCTGCAGGCGGCTGACCGCCGTGACCGCCTCGCTGACCGTCGAAGGCACAGGCGACCTGCCCGCGCTGATGCTCGCTGTCCGCGCCGTGCGCGCGCTCGCAGACTGATGGCGCAGCTCGTCCTCGGTCCGCTGCAGCGCTATGCGGGCGACGACGTAGCCACGATCTGGGTCGAGACGGACGGTCCGTGCGAGGTCGAGGTGCTGGGCTGCCGCGAGCGGACGTTCTGCGTCGCCGGGCACCACTACGCGCTCGTGCGCTGCAGCGGGCTCGAGCCCGCGTCGACGACGCCCTACGAGGTGCGGCTCGACGGCGAGTCGGTCTGGCCCGAGCCGGGCTCGCAGTACCCGCCGAGCGTCGTGCGCACGCACGACCCCGGGCGCCCGTTCCGCATCGCCTGGGGCTCGTGCCGCGTCTGCGCACCGCATGGGCCGCCCTTCTCGCTGCGCAAGGACGAGCACCCCGACGGGCGCGAGGTCGACGCCCTGCGCGTGCTCGCCGACCACATGCGCGCCGAGGATCACTCGTCCTGGCCGCACGCGCTCGTGATGCTCGGCGACCAGGTGTACGCCGACGAGGTCTCGCCGGGTGTGCGCGAGTTCATCCACGAGCAGCGTGACGTCGAGGTGCCGCCGGGGGAGACCGTGGCGAACTTCGAGGAGTACACGCGGCTGTATCGCGAATCGTGGTCGGAGCCGCACATCCGCTGGCTGTTCTCGACCGTGCCGACCGCGATGGTGTTCGACGACCACGACGTGCACGACGACTGGAACACGTCGCATACCTGGGTCAAGGACATCCGCGCCAAGGGCTGGTGGGACGAGCGCATCGTCGGCGGCTTCTCGAGCTACTGGCTCTACCAGCACATGGGCAACCTCTCCCCGGACCACCTGGCCGAGGACCCGCTCTACCGGCAGCTGCGCGAGGCCGACGACGGCTGGCCGCTGCTGCGCGAGTTCGCCTTCGCCGCTGACCGCGAGGTGCAGGGCACGCGCTGGAGCTTCTGCCGCGACTTCGGCCGCACGCGGCTGCTCATGATCGACTCCCGCGCCGGGCGCGTGCTCGATCCGCCCGAGGAGCGGTCGATGCTCGACCCGCACGAGTGGGAGTGGTTCGAGCAGCACGCCGAGGGCGACTTCGACCACCTGCTGATCGGCACCTCGCTGCCGTTCCTGCTCGCGCCCGCGCTGCACTACCTCGAATCGTGGAACGAGGCGGTCTGCAACGGCGCCTGGGGTCGCGCGGCCGCGCTCGTCGGCGAGCGCATCCGCCAGGGCGCCGACCTCGAGCACTGGGCGGCGTTCGGCTCCTCGCTCGACCGGATCGCGGAGCTCATGCAGGCGGTGGGCTCGAGCCCGCGTGCGCCGGCGTCTATCGTCGCACTGTCGGGCGACGTGCACCACGCCTATCTGGCAGAGGTCGGCTTCCCGCGCGGCAGCGGCGTACGCTCGGCCGTCTACCAGGCGACCTGCTCGCCGTTCCGCAACCCGCTCGACGACCATGAGCGGCGCGCGATCCGCTTCGCCTGCAGCCGCCCCGGGACGCTCGTCGGCAAGCTGCTCGCGCGCGCGGCCGGCGTCGGCGACCCGGCGGTGCGCTGGCGCTTCACCCACGACGCGCCGTTCTTCGACAACCAGGTCTGCTGGGTCGAGCTGGATGGCCGCCGGGCGCGGCTCTGGCTGCAGAAGACGGTCCCCGAGGAGAACGAGGGCAACTCCCTGGAGACCGTCTTCGAGCGCGCGCTCGCCTAGATCGCTGCGACGTAGCGCACGCGACCGTCGAGCGGCGCGATCGAGGCGTACTCCTCGAGCCCATAGCCAATGATCGTGGTGTAGCCCTCGGCGGCCAGCCGGGCGGTGACGGACAACTGGTCGTGGAG